>CAZPZQ010000094.1:0-6265 GCA_964590745.1 uncultured Mycobacterium sp.
CTTCTTCGCCGGCCGCACCTACACCGCCGAGCAGATGCACCGGATGGGCGCGGTCAACGAGGTCGTCGACCATGATCAACTGGAAGCCGCCGGCATCCAGTGGGCCGCCGAAATCAACGGCAAATCGCCCCAGGCGCAACGGATGCTGAAGTTCGCGTTCAACCTGCTGGACGACGGGCTGGTGGGCCAGCAACTGTTCGCCGGTGAAGCCACCCGGCTGGCGTATATGACCGACGAGGCCGTCGAGGGCCGCGATGCGTTCCTGCAGAAGCGCCCCCCGGATTGGAGCCGCTTCCCGCGCTACTTCTGACCACTCGCCCAACTCGGCGGGCCGGGCCAGCCCCTAGACTTTGCATCATGAGCAACGGCCCATCGCGCAGGTTGGTCAACATGATCTGGAGCGCCGGGCTGCGACCGCCCATCCCGCTGCAACTGTCGTTGCACCGGCCGCTGACCAAAGACGTTGACCTGCACAACAAACGGATCCTGGTGACCGGCGCATCCTCCGGCATCGGGGAGGCGGCCGCCGGGCAGTTCGCCCGGCACGGCGCCACCGTGGTCGCGGTGGCGCGCCGCAAAGACCGGCTGGACGCGGTGGTGCAGCGGATCAGCGCCGCGGGCGGCACCGCCACCGCGATCCCGTGCGACCTATCCGACCTGGACGCCATCGATCGACTGGTCAGCGACGTCGAGGAACGGCTCGGCGGGGTGGACATCCTGGTCAACAATGCCGGCCGGTCTATCGTCCGGCCGATCGCCGAGTCGCTGGAACGCTGGCACGACCTGGAGCGGACCATGGCGCTCAACTACTACGCCCCGCTGCGGCTGATCCGCGGGCTGGTGCCGGGCATGTTCGAGCGCGGTGACGGGCACCTCATCAACGTGGCCACCTGGGGGGTGATGTTCGAGGCGTCGGCGAATTTCGCGGCGTACAACGCCTCCAAGTCCGCGCTGGCGTCGGTGAGCCGGGTGATGGAAACCGAGTGGTCCGGCCGCGGCGTGCATTCGACGACGCTGTACTACCCGCTGGTGGCCACCCCGATGGTCACCCCCACCAAGGACTTCGATCACCGCCCGGCGCTGACCCCGGAGGAGGCTGCCGACTGGATGATCACCGCGGCCCGCCGCCGGCCGGTGCGCATCGCCCCGCGCACCGCCCTGACGGTCAAGGCGCTGGACACGCTGAACTCGGGCTGGTCTACCCAATGGGCCAAGTGGAACACCATCAAACCCGGAGGCCGCTGATGGAGGTGCTGGCCAGCCGGGTGCTGCTCCGGCCGGCCGATTACCAGCGCTCGCTGCGCTTCTACCGCGACGAGTTGGGGCTGGCGATCGCCCGGGACTACGGGGCGGGCACGGTGTTCTACGCCGGCCAGTCGCTGATCGAACTGGCCGGACACGGCGCCCCGGAACACCGCGCGGGTCCTTTTCCCGGAGCGCTGTGGCTGCAGGTGCGCGACGTGCGCGCCACCCAGGCCGAACTGGAAGGCCGCGGCGTGCCGATCACCCGAGCGGCCCGCCAGGAACCCTGGGGCCTGCACGAGATGCACGTGACCGATCCGGACGGGGTGACGCTGATTTTCGTCCAGGTGCCCGACGACCATCCACTGCGCCGCGACACCCGCCAAGACAACCCTCGGTAGGACGCCAGGTTAACCGCGGGCGAACAGTTGGAGACCAGTCGAAGTACAGCAGCGTATTTCCGGTGTGATCGTTCGACAACACCACCCCGATGCGGCCAAAATGAGCGCCGTGATGCTCTGTGAGCCTTGATCTCTTCTTGCTGATCATCGTGGTGGTCACGGCACTCGCCTTCGACTTCACCAACGGCTTCCACGACACCGCCAACGCGATGGCAACCTCGATCGCCAGCGGTGCGCTGAAGCCCAAGGCAGCTGTCACCCTGTCCGCGTCGTTGAACCTGGTCGGCGCGTTTCTGTCCACCGCGGTCGCCGCGGCGATCGCCAAAGACCTGGTGGACGCACACCTGGTCACCCTGGAACTGATCTTCGCCGGTCTGGTCGGCGGCATTGTGTGGAACCTGCTGACCTGGCTGCTCGGCATCCCGTCCAGTTCGTCGCACGCGCTGATCGGCGGCATCGTCGGGGCGATGATCGTCGCGGTCGGCGGCCACGGTGTGCTCTGGCGGGGAGTGGTGTCCCGGGTGGTGGTGCCCGCAGTGCTGGCGGCGGTGATCGCCACCGTGGTCGCAGCGATCGGCACCTGGCTGGTGTACCGCATCACCCGCAACGTTTCCGAAACCCACACCGAGCGGGGTTTCCGACGCGGGCAGATCGGCTCGGCGGCGCTGGTGTCCCTGGCGCACGGCACCAACGACGCCCAGAAGACCATGGGCGTGATCTTCCTGGCGCTGATGTCTTACGGCGCAGTGAGCAAATCGGCGTCGCTGCCACCGCTGTGGGTCATCGTCTGCTGCGCGCTGGCCATGGCCGCCGGCACCTACCTGGGTGGCTGGCGGATCATCCGCACCCTGGGTAAGGGCCTGGTCGAGATCAAGTCGCCGCAGGGGATGGCCGCCGAATCGGCTGCCGCCGCGGTCATCCTGCTGTCCAGCCACTTCGGCTACTCGCTGTCCACTACCCAGGTGGCGACCGGGTCGGTGCTGGGCAGCGGCGTCGGCAAGCCCGGTGCCGAGGTGCGCTGGGGCGTGCTCGGCCGGATGGCCACCGCCTGGCTGGTGACGCTGCCGCTGGCCGGCTGTGTCGGTGCGGCAACCCACGAACTGGTGCACTCCATCGGCGGCTACCTGGGCGCCAGCGTCGGCTTTGCACTGCTGGCGGCGGTGTCGTTGGCGATCTGGCTGCGGTCTCGCAAAGTCCGCATCGACCACACCAACGTCAATGCCGATTGGGCGGGCAGCCTGGAAGGCGGCATCGCCGAGGAAGTCCCGGTTGACGTCTCGACGAACGGCCAAGTCCGCCAGCCGGTCGACCGCGCCGCCCTGCTCGGCGCGCCCGCCTTCACCGCCGCGCCGGACGTCGATCCGGTATCAGCACCGCTGAGCACGGCCGCAACCGATTTCGTCGCCCCGCGTGAGGTGGTCTCGTCGTGAGCGCATGGTTCAACTACGCCGCCACCTTCAAGATCCTGGTCTTCAGCCTGCTGGTCGGAGCGGCGCTGCCCGGGCTGTTCGCGGTAGCGATGCGGGTCAATGCCGCCGGCCTTGGCGTCACCCCGGCAGCCGACGGGACCGCCGGTGCCCGCCGCAGACCGGTGCTGGTCGCGCTCAGCGGCGCGATTTTGGCGCTGGTGCTGGCGGTGGTCGTGATCGCGGTGCTGTTCATCGCCCGCGACTTCATCGCCCACCACACCGGCTGGTACATCCTCGGCGCCGAAGCCACGTAATATGTTCACCAACACCGAGACTGAGAGTTGATGCGGCGTGAACCGATTCCTCGACGCAGTCGTGGCGTGGTTGCGCGCCGGTTATCCCGAGGGCGTACCGCAAACCGACTACATTCCGCTGCTGGCCCTGTTGTCCCGGCGACTGACCGGTGACGAAGTCAAGGCGGTGGCCCGCGAACTGATGCGGCGTGGCGACTTCGACCACGTTGACATCGGGGTGGTGATCACCCAGTTCACCGACCAGTTGCCATCACCGGAAGATGTTGAGCGGGTTCGGGAACGGTTGGCCGCCAAGGGTTGGCCGCTGGGTGACCGGCGGGGCAGCGGGGGCCGCGGATAGCCGTCCTGCGTGCTCTGCCGGTAGCGCCGGGAGCCGCGGCGTCATCGTTGTTGCCGGCGCTGCGGCAGGTGCTGGACGGCACCGATCCGGCTTTCGTTCCGGTTCCAGCCGATGAACGCGGTGCCGCCGTGCGGGCCGGGTTGCGGGTGGGTGAATCGATTGATGACGACGTCGCGCTGGTGGTGACGACGTCGGGCAGCACCGGGCCGCCCAAGGGTGCGTTGCTGACGGCGGCGGCGCTGACCGCCAGTGCGGCGGCCAGCCACAGCCGGCTGGGCGGGCCGGGCGGCTGGCTGCTGGCGCTGCCGCCCCACCACATCGCCGGGGTGCAGGTGCTGGGGCGCGACCTGCTGGCCGGCACCGAGCCGGTTGAACTGGATGTCTCCACCGGCTTCGATATCGCTGAATTGCCCGATGCGGTAGCCCAACTCGACGCGCCGCGGCGCTACACATCGCTGGTTGCCGCCCAGTTGGCCAAGGCGCTGACCGATCCGGCGGCGACGGCCGCGCTGACCGAACTGGACGCGGTGCTGCTCGGCGGCGGCCCGGCGCCGCCGGCCGTGCTGGATGCTGCCGCAGCGGCCGGCGTAACGGTGGTGCGCAGTTACGGCATGAGTGAGACCGCCGGCGGCTGCGTGTATGACGGTGTCCCGCTGGACGGCGTGCGGGTGCGGATCGACGATGACAGCCGGGTGCTGATCGGCGGGGCCGTCTTGGCTCGTGGCTACCGCAACCCGGTAGCACCGGACCCGTTCGCCGAGCCGGGCTGGTTTCACACCAACGACATTGGCGCCCTTGACGCTTCCGGAACGTTGCAGATTCTGGGCCGAACCGACGACGCGATCAGCACCGGCGGGTTGACGGTGCTGCCCGGACTGGTGGAGACCGCGCTGCGCACCCACCCGGCGGTCGCCGACTGCGCGGTGTTCGGCGTCGCCGACGACCGGCTGGGCCAACGGGTGGCTGCCGCGATCGTGCTCGCCGAGGCGGCGACACCACCCACGTTGGACGCGTTGCGCGCCCACATCGCAGCGTCCCTGCAGAGCACCGCAGCACCGCGCGAGCTGCATATCGTCGACGCGCTGCCCCGGCACGGCATCGGCAAGCTGGACCGGAAAGCGTTGGCGCACCGGTTCAGCGGTTAGCCGGGTACGTTGGGGAATCGATGGTGTCGGACGGCTGGGCGTTGCAAGAGCTACGCGCCGAAGGATATGTCATCCTTCGCGATGTCTTGTCGGATCCCGTTGTCGTTCCTGTAGCGATCGACCGCCGTAGGCGCCACCGCGACCGGACCTCGTGTCGACCTTCCGTGCAGGCGGCGAGTAGTAGCCATCGAACGTCACCGTTGACAAGTCCGCCGGGACCTCCCGCGACAATCGATTCCAGCCGTAGGTCGCTACTTGGGCCGCGGCGGCGTTATCGGGTGTCTTTCGATTGGGTTGATCACACGCGGTTCAGAAGTAATACCGACTCGTACCGGATGCGAGGTATCTACCTTAACCGGAGAAGCGGGGATACGTTCCAAGAGTATGTCGAGTTTCCTCTTTAGGATCGCATTTTCTTCGTGCAGCTTATCGATTTTATCGTTGATTGTTTCCAGGTAGGCCAACGCTTGCCAAGTTAATTTTCCGACACATCTGACGTATTGACTCGTGGACCTCGGCGTGAGCTGACCACGAACAATAGTGGATCCTTGATGATGATCTATGAGGTGACCGTTGGGTAGCACCACGTCGTTTGTGTCCTCCCAATCGGGACCAAAATCGACAAAGCCCTCATCGGTGTACGAGCGTGATTGGAAGGATTCCACTGACACACACCTCCTCAAGGCGTGCCGCCAATGTATCAACGCTCAGGGTATCCCACAATGGCTTCAAGCTGTCGAAAATGCCTTCAGCTGCGCCGCCGATTCGCCAAGGTGCCGGGCGCAGCGCCAACGTGGTGCTGGGAGACCCCGGTCCTTCGCCGAGCGCGCCGTGCACGCCACCGCGCCCGAGGCGTCACCGTGGGACAGCCTCGTCGGTCCGTTCCTTCGCAGCGACGGGGTCCGGGCCCGGCTGGGGATCAGCCGTCAGGCCGTCGCCGCCAAGGCGGCACGGCGCCGCCTGTTGCGGACCATCACCGCTGATAGCGAACACCTCTATCCCTTGTGGCAGTTCGACGGTGACCGGCTCGTCGACGGGCTCGTCGAGGTGTCGTCGCTGTTCGCTGAGTCTTCGGTGGACGGATCGACACTGGCGGCGTGGCTGCGCACCCTGGATCCCGACCTCGGCTGGGTGCCGACCGGGAACTGCGCCGGGTGTCGCCGCCGGATCCCGACGCACGTTTGGCGGCAACAACCCGCCAGGCGGCCAGTCGATACGGGGTGACCACCGAACTGGCGACGGTGATTCCCTACGACCTCTCGCGTCGCTGGGCAGCCGCGCTCCGGGCCGAAGCAGTTCGATGGCATTCGGCATCAGTTCTGCCACGGCCAACGAGCCCGACCGTCGGGCATCGCGCTGTTCGGACCGGCCGGCGCAGCTGATCTCGACGACGGCACCCGATCGGTGCTGACCG
>CAZPZQ010000094.1:6365-11219 GCA_964590745.1 uncultured Mycobacterium sp.
CGGTGCTGACCGTCGTACGATGATCGCGCTGCGCGTTCCCGGATCGACGCCGCCGGCGTTGCCGACGGTCAGCACGCACTACAGCCGATCCGCGATTTGTGGGTTTTCAACATCTCCCGTCGAGGGCAACGCCGCCCAGACCCCCGGCCGCGCCCGGCGACCCGAACGAGTACAAGCCCTGCGGGTAGTGGTCCAGCCGCTGACGGGGTAATCCCATCTGAGGCCCGGCATCACATTCAACCCATCGAAGCCAGAACCTACACCCGCCGATTTACCCCAGACTCCGGACGCCGCCGCCACCCGCCGATACGACTCTCTGAACCGCGGTGCCGACACCGGCGGGCCGTCCGGTGGCCAATAGGCTGCCTGCCGTGAAGGTCGGGCGCAGCGAGGCGATCGCGGTCGCGGCCGGTCTCGCGTTGGCAGCGGCCGCGTTCCTGGTGCCGCACCTGGGCTGGGGGGTCCTGACGCCGGTGCGCACCGACATCCCGGCGCTTCGGCACATCTTCGGCGATGCCGCACCGATTTTCGGGTGGTGGAACGTACACGCCGGATGGGGCAGCATCGCGGCGATCGCCATCGGTGTCGGCGCGGTGGTCGCCGGCCCCCCAGTGGCGCAGCGGCTGTCCTGGCGAGAACTGACCTGGGCAACGTGGGCGACGTCGTGCGGCTGGGCTTTCGCGCTGGCGATGGTCGACGGCTGGCGACGCGGCTTCGCCGAGCGGCTGACCGACCCGCACGAATACCTGCCGCAGGTGCCGGACGTCCACGACATTCCCGAGATGCTGCGCACATTCGCCAGCCGGATCCCCGACTTCCAGCCGGACTCCTGGGTGACGCACGTGTCCGGCCACCCACCCGGGGCGCTGCTGACCTTCGTCGCGCTGGACCGCCTCGGCCTGGCCGGTGGCGCCTGGGCGGGACTGCTGTGCCTGCTGGCCGGATCCAGCGCGGCGGCAGCGGTGATCGTCACGCTGCGGGCGGTGGCCGACGAGCCGACCGCTCGCTCCGCGGCGCCGTTCGTCGCGGTGGCGCCGACAGCGATCTGGGTCGCGGTGTCCGCAGACGGCTACTTCGCCGGGGTGGCCGCCTGGGGTTTGGCGCTGCTGGCATTGTCGACCCGGCGCAATGGCCGGTATCCGCGGCTGACCGCTTTGGTGGCCGGCTTGGTCCTGGGCTGGGCGTTGTTTCTCAGCTACGGCCTGGTGTTGCTGGCGCTGCCAGCCGCGGCGGTGCTGATCTGTGCACCGGACTGGCAGTCCGCGCTGCGGACACTGGGTCCGGCCGTACTCGGCGCGTTCACGGTCACCACGGCCTTCTCCGTTGCCGGCTTCTGGTGGTTCGACGGCTATGTCCTGGTGCAACAACGGTATTGGCAGGGCATCGCGAACATTCGCCCGTTCGCCTACTGGGTCTGGGGCAACCTGGCGTCGGTGGTGTGTGCGATCGGGTTGGGCAGCGTGGCCGGCATCGGCCGAGTCTTCGACAGGGCGGCCATTCGGCGGCGTTCCGGTGTGCACCTGCTGGTGCTGGCGATGCTGGCCGCCATTGTGCTAGCCGACCTGTCCATGCTGAGCAAGGCCGAAACGGAACGCATCTGGCTGCCGTTCACGGTCTGGCTGACCGCTGCACCGGCGGTGCTGCCGACACGTTCGCACCGGCTGTGGCTGGCCGTCAACGTCGTCGGGGCGCTGCTGCTCAACCACCTGATCCTGACGAACTGGTAGGCGTGTCGGTGGCTGTCTCTAGTATTCGAACATGGGGTTCGGATGCGCGGGAGGACATCGTGGCGGCGCTCGGCCGCCGCCGACGCCGCGGTCAACCGCCTGCTGGATGTGCCCGTCGACGCGTTGACCACCGGCGAGGTGTCCGCCGTGCTGGGGCGGTGCGAAGCCCTCGGCCGCCGATTAGCCGCCGTGGAACACCCGATGCCCAACCACCTGGTCCACCACGGTGACCCGGCCCAACTGGAAGGCAAACCACCGCCGGTGTTGGCGGCCACCGCGGCCGCCCAACGCGGCGGCGCCGTCGGAACCGAGCACGTGCGGGTGATCCGCAGCTTTTCCCACGCCCTGCCCGACAGCGTCGACGTGGCCACCCGCGCCAACGATTCGCCGCCAGCGCATCCAGGCACTCACCACCCAGCGGCACGGGCGGCCAGCGCGAACCGGCTGCCCGGCGGGCAAGCATCACGCACCGCGGCGATCTGGTCGACGGTGTCGACGTCGGTCAGCTGCTCAACCAACGTCACGTCGATACCGGTGTCTTGCAACGCCTTCAATGTCAAGGCACCGGTGCTCGGCTGGGAAACCGGGATGTTGCGTAAGCACTCGGCGACCGCCGCGCTGTGTAAACCTAGCGTCCACCATCCCCCGTCACGGGCGAACCCCAGTACGGCTGTGCCAGCGAGCAACTGGGTCGCACACCGGGTCAGCAAGTCAGTGGTAATTTGCGGGGTGTCCATACCGATCTGCAATACCGGATACGGCCCCGCTGCGTCGGCGTGCGCGTTGGCGAGTCGATCGCCGAAACCGTCGCCGCGCTGGTCGATCACGGTGAATGCGGACAGCCGATCTCGAATCTCGTCGGCGCCGACAGCCGCGTCCAGTTCGCCGGCCAGCGCCACCGTCCGCGTCGGCACCGGCACGGCGGCCACCGTATCCAGGGTGTCCAGCAGTGCGGCGGCCGCGATCCGGGCAGCGACCCGGTCGCCGACTGCCGCGGCTATCCGGGTTTTGGCTCGGCCCGGTACCGGCGCTTTGGCCACGACCAGCAGCGCTACCGGAAGTTGGCTCATGAGATCGCTTTCCAGAAGTCGACGGTGGCAGCGATACTGCCGCGCACCGATCCGCTCACCTTGGACCGGCCGGCGGTCCGCGGCCGGTAGGTGACATCGCACTCGGTCACCCGCCAGCCGGCCTTCGCGGCGCGGACCAGCAGCTCGACCGGGTAGCCGAACCGCCGGTCCGCCACGCCGAGGGCGATGACCGCGTTCCGGCGGGCCACCCGCATCGGCGCAATATCGTGTACCGGAAGCCGGTGTCGGGTGCGCAGCCGCCAGCACACCGCCGCCGTGCCAAGCCGAGCATGCCAAGGCCAGCGCAGCCCGGCGACCGGCCGACGCCGGCCGATCACCAGGTCCGCGTGGTCGAGCTCGGCGACCAGTCTGGGCAGTTCACCGGGATCCAGCGAGCCGTCCGCGTCGAGCACCGCGACAACCGGCGTCGTCGCCGCCAGCACCCCGGCATGCACCGCCGACCCAGAACCCGGTCGGGCTTCGGTGGCCACGTCGGCCCCATGCTGGCGGGCCACCTCAGCGGTGTTGTCGGTGCTGTTGTTGTCCACCACCAGCACCCGGTAACCGGCCGGGATCGCTGCCAGGACTGCGGGCAGTGCTTGCGCCTCGTTGAGGCACGGCAACACCACGGTGACCCGATCGGACATGGTGTCCGACGCTAGTTCAGGTCGCCGCGCAATGGCGCGGAAGCGAACTCGCGCAACCCGTCGCGCGGACCGACGGTGGCCCGGAAACCCAACACCCGGGCCGCTCGAGCGGGGTCCGCGACGATGTGCCGGACGTCACCGGAACGGTACTGTCCGGTGACCCGCGGCGCCACCCGGCCGCCGTCGGCGGCGCACAGCGCGTTGGCGACCTGCAGGATCGAAATAGGCTGTCCAGAACAGATATTCACGGCGGTGAAACCTTCCGGTTGGGCTGCTATCGCCGCCAGGTTGGCGGCGGCTACGTCATCGACGTGGACGAAGTCACGCATCTGCCCACCGTCTTCGAAAACCGGTGGCGCAACGTCATTTTCCAACGCAGAACGGAAGATGGCCGCCACCCCGGAGTACGGGGTGTCGCGCGGCATGCCCGGGCCGTAGACGTTGTGGTAGCGCAGCGCGACCACCGACCCGCCGGTGGCTTCCGACCAGGCCAGCGCATAGTGCTCCTGTGCGGTCTTGCTGGCGGCATAAAAGCTGCGCGGCCGCAGCGGCGCGTCCTCATCGACAAGTTGCCAATCCAGCGGCGCCGCGCATGTCGGACAGTGCTGTTCGAAGACACCGGCGTCCAGGTCGACGCGGCGGCGCGGCGACGGCTCGACCCGCCCGTGCCGGACGCAGGTGTAGCGGCCCGCGCCGTAGACCACCATCGACGAGGCCAACACCAGGCGGCGCACCCCGGCTGCGAACATCTGGGCCAGCAGGACAGTAGTGGCGAAGTCGTTGTGGCTGCCGTAGGCCGGTGCGTCGGCGGCGTCCACCCCGGTGCCGACCACCGCGGCCTGATGACACACCAGGTCGACCCCGGCCAGCAGTGCGGTCAGCGCGTCGGCGTCGCGGATGTCGACACGTCGGCAGCCCTGCGGTAACGCCGCCCCGGCGCCGTGCGCGACCGGGAGCATCGCGTCGACTCCGATGACCTCATGACCCGCGCCCCGCAGCGCGGCGTGCACCCGGGCGCCGATGAAACCGGCAGCGCCGGTCAGCAGCACCCTCACGGCAGTTCGAACGGCAGTTGGATGCCCTGGTGCGCCAGGCAGTGGGTGCAGGTGCGCTCGTCGTCGACCTGCTCGATGGCTTGGTGCACCAGCTTTTTGAACGGCCCGATGTTCTTCTTGAATTCGGCGTACACGTCGACGGCTTTCACCCCGTCGCCGGTGGTAATGCCGGCGTCCAGGTCGGTCACCAAAGCGATTGTCGCGTAACAGAGTTCGAGTTCGCGCGCCAGCACCGCCTCCGGGTAGCCGGTCATGTTGACCAAGCCGAAGCCGGCGGCGGCGAACCAGCGGCTTTCGGCGCGGGTGGAAAACCGCGGCCACTGGATCACCACCATGGTGCCGCCGCCGACCACAC
>CAZPZQ010000095.1:0-6318 GCA_964590745.1 uncultured Mycobacterium sp.
GATCTCCCTGGCGATGTCGTGCAGTCGTCGTCGCGTGTCGGGGGCGTTTGCGTTCTTCTTCTTGGCTTCATCGAGTTGTTTGCGGATCCTGACCGGCTGGAAGGTCAACGCCCGGGCTTCGATGGTGAAGGCAAGTTTGTTGCCGGTGCGGTCGATGATGCTGCCGCGCATCGCCTTCTGCGGCTCGGTAACCTTAAGCTGCCCGGCCGCTTCGGCGCGTAGTCCGGACGCGCGCGGTACCTGCAGGTAAAACAGTTGTGCCGCAGACACCAATAGCACCAGAAAAATGACCGCGTTGCCGACCCGGTGCCGGAAAACGAACGATGCACTGCGCACGCCGACTTCCATCGCCTGGCGGGTCCGCCGGTCGTGTGCCGATCGACCCGGCGGCGTAGCACGGGCGCGGTTAGCTGCGGGGGTGGCTTTGGCCGGCCGCCTCGGCTTCGGCGACGTGACGGTGTTCCCGGCTTTCACGGCCTTGGCGTTCTTGCCCGGGCGCACCGTTTGCCGGGCCGCACGACGGGGCCGTTTCGCGGTGGCCGGCTTGGCGGGACTCATCCGAGGCCTTCCGGGATCGGCGGGGTCAGCGGCAAGTTGAACTGCTCGACACCAGCCGGGGGCCAGGCTGGCGGACCGGCCGGAGGCACCATGGCCGGTACCCGTTGGGTCGACGGCCCCGGCATCACCGGAGGCGAAACTGCGGGTCCGGGTGCGGGTCCGACTCCGGATCCCGGCGCCGGGCCGGTGGGCGGCAGGTCGGGCCGCACCGCCCGGCTGGGGCCGCCGTCGAGCAGGTGTTGGATATCCAGCGGCAGGATCCGGCCCGGGGCCCGCAGCGGCACTTCCGACCCGGGCGGCACAGGCACCGCCGGCGCGGTGGGGTCGCCGATGCCGGCCGGGATGCGGACGGGCACTTCGACCGATTGCGGTGGCGCTTGGCTTACTGGCGCTTGCGGCTTTGGTACTGCCGGGGTGGGTGCCGGGTGCTCGTCCGGCAACTTGGTGTTCAACGGTGGCGCTGGTGCCCCGTCGGCCGGCTTCGGACTGCCGACGACGACCCAGTTGCCGGTCGGGTCCTGGATCAGGTGGGCGGTATCCCGACTGGGGATCATGCCGAGGTCTCGGGCCGCCTCGGCCAGCGCCGGCGCGGACTGGGCTTGCAGCACATCACGTTCGAGCGCCTCCTTCTGTTGCAACAACACCCTGTTCTGTTCGCGGATGTTGCCCAACTGGTAGGAGCGTTCGGCGGCGTCGGTGGACAGCCACAGCGTCACACCCAACCCGACACCGAGGAAACCGATGATCAGCACCACGAACGGCACCTTGGCAGCCAGGGTGCGCGGCCGCAGGTCGAGCGACGCCAGCCGGTTGATCAGGCGGATCCGCAATGGTGCACGGATCACCTTGGGTGCCTTGGCTTTTCGCGCCTTCGCTCGCGCTTTCGCCTGTTTTGCGCTATTCGGCGGCTTCGGCCGGGCCTCCGGTCCGAGCATCGCCGACGGCCGCGGGCGCGAACGCGACACACGGTCTGCACGAACTTGTTTCGGTGCGGTCGCTCCTCGTTTGCCGCCGCCACGCGGCGGCGGTACATCGGCGGTCCGGCGTACCGTGGTCGGGGTAGCGTTGTCGGGGCGGCGGCGGTTGCCGCGGCGGGTCGGGGCTTGGCGCTTGGTTGTCATCGATCACCCCGCTTCGCCGCCAGCGACGCCGGCGCTATTCGTTCGAGGGCCCGCAACCGCACTGCCTTGGCTCGCGGATTGCCGGCGACCTCTGCCGCGCCAGCCCGTTCTGCCCCCCTGGTTAACGGCTTGAACTTCGGTGCGGCCTCGGGTAATTCGATCGGAAGACCGATGGGCGTGCCCGACGCGGTAGCCTCGGCGAACAGCTGCTTGACCATGCGGTCCTCCAGTGATTGATAGGCTAGGACCACGATGCGCCCGCCAACGCCCAGCGCGTTCAACGCAGCCGGGACGGCATCGCGCAACGCATCCAGTTCGTCGTTGACCGCGATGCGCAAAGCCTGGAAAGTTCGCTTCGCCGGATGTCCACCGGTGCGCCGGGCCGGCGCCGGAATGGCCTGGTAGATCAGAGCGGTTAACTCCCCCGTCGAGGTCAACGGCGTCCGAGACCGGCGCCGGACGATGTGTGCAGCGATGCGGGCGGCGAACCGTTCTTCGCCGTAGCGACGCAGGATGTCGGCCAGTACGTCTTCGTCATAGGTGTTGACGATGTCCGCGGCAGTCAGCGTGGACTGCGGGTCCATCCGCATGTCCAGCGGCGCGTCGTAGGCGTAGGAGAACCCCCGCTCGGGCCGGTCCAACTGCATCGACGATACGCCGAGGTCAAATAGCACCCCGTCCACCAATCCGGTAGCGGTATAGCCCGATTCGTCTATCGCCTCGGTGATCGCGTCATACCGGGTACACACCAGGGTGATCCGGTCGGCGAACCGACCAAGTCGCCTCCTCGCGATGTCGATAGCGCCGGGATCCCGGTCCAGGCCGATCACGCGTAACCCGGGTAGCTCGGTGAGGAAACGCTCGGCGTGGCCGCCGGCCCCGATGGTGGCGTCCACCAGTACGGCGCCCGCCCCGTCCGGGCGGTGCCGGATGAGCGCCGGAGCCAGCAGTTCCGCACAGCGGTGCAGCAGAACCGGTACGTGACCGAAATCGCCTTCCGCCACCGCAACACCTCCGCATCCGGTGGGCCGGCACTCGCTGAACCAGCGAAACGCCCGTGCATCGAGGTCCCTGTCCGATGTCGCGAACCTGACGTTGGGGAAGTACGTCAGGGTCGGATCGGGCAGAGGCCACCAGGCATGGGCGTTCGCCTCAGATGATGTCGCTGAGCGCTTCATCGGTTGCCGCGGAGAAGTTCTCTTCGTGCGCCTGTTGGTACTCCTGCCAGGACTCTGCGTCCCAGATCTCCAAGTAATCGACCGAGCCGATCACGACACAGTCCTTGGAAAGCTGGGCGTAGCGACGGTGATCGGCCGACAGTGTGATGCGGCCCTGCGAGTCAGGGTGCTGCTCATCGGTAGCCGCGGCGAGGCTGCGCAGGAATGCTCGGGCCTCCGGACTGCGTCGCGACGTTTGGGCAGCCCGCCGCGCCAGTTGCTCGAACTGGGCACGCGGATACACGGCCAAGCTGTGGTCTTGGCCCTTGGTCACCATCAACCCTCCTGCCAACGCGTCCCGAAACTTAGCCGGCAGCGTCAACCGCCCCTTGTCGTCGAGCTTGGGCGTGTAGGTGCCGAGAAACATCCCGCCACCTCCGGTTGATCACCCCGCTTAGCCAACGACTCCCGCCACCATACCCCACACTTCCCCACTATCACGCTATTTTTCCCATAACAAAAGGATGTCTTCCCCACCCACCGCCACTAGCCCTGTCCTTCGCCCCACCGTGGGGCGTGGTGGGGAACGTTGGGCAGGCGCGCCGCTGCGACCGGCCCGGCCCACAAAAAATGGGCAGCCGATGGGCTGCCCGGATGCGGTCGTGCGTTCGTTTAGCCGTCGAAGCGCCGGCGGAACCGATCTTCCATCCGGCTGGTGAACGAACCGGTGCCCTTGCTGCGATGCTGATTCGTTGCGTTCGGGCTCGACGATCCGCTCTGGCTATGGCCACCGATCAGTTTGGGGCCGGTGACCGCAAACACCACACCACCAAACATGACGACGAAACCGATGATGCTCAAGATGAGGAAGCCGTGGTTGACATTCGCGTAGAACGGCACGCCGGAAACCAGCATGCCCAATCCGATCGCGAACAACACCGCGCCCTGCAACCGGCGGCGGGTGGTCGGCGTGCGGAGGGCACCACCGCGGACGCTGGAGACGAACTTGGGATCTTCGGCGTAGAGGGCGCTCTCGATCTCATCGAGCATGCGTTGCTCATGGTCGGAGAGTGGCATCCGATTCTCCTTGCCGACGGCCGGTCCGGTCATTGCACACGGTGCCACGATTTTAACCTCGCGCGCACCTACCACTGATGATACGAGGTCGGTGTGCGCCATACCACCGTGTTCGTCCGCCGGTTGTTCCCGCGCGCAGCAGCGACGAAGCCAGCGGCGGGATCAGCCGTACGCCGCCCGCCGGGCGGCAGCAGGGCGGCCCGCAGCCGCAGGCGAAGCCGGATAATGGCGGGTGCAGCGCGGCACCAAACACCCGGAGGGCACCGCAGTTGGCGACTTTCCTGATCGATCTGCCACCGCACGACATGGTCCGGCGGCTCGGTGATGCGTTGGGCGTCTACGTCGACGCGATGAGTTATCCGGCCGGCACCGAGAACCAGCGTGCCTCCGTCTGGTTGGACCACACTCGCCGCCGGGGTTGGCAGGCGGTCGCGGTGGTTGAAGCCGACGCCCACCCGGGCCACCCACCGACGCCGGGCCAACTCAGCGCCGCGCCGCTGGTCGGGGTGGCCTACGGTTACTGCGGCGCGCCCGACCAATGGTGGCAACAGCAGGTGGTACTCGGCTTGCAGCGGGGTGGCTTCGCCGAACCCGATATCAGCCGCCTCATGACCAGCTACTTCGAGTTGACCGAACTGCACATCGCGCCGCGCGCGCAGGGTCGCGGTCTGGGCGAAGCACTGGCCCGGCGGTTGCTCGTCGGACGGGCGGAAGCCAATGTGCTGCTCTCCACGCCGGAGATCAACGGGGAGGACAACCGCGCCTGGCGGCTGTACCGGAGGCTGGGCTTCGCTGACATCATTCGCGGCCACCGCTTCGCCGGCGATCCGCGGGCGTTCGCGATCCTGGGCCGGGCACTGCCGC
The DNA here is from genome assembly GCA_964590745.1 of uncultured Mycobacterium sp. Classification (GTDB taxonomy): domain Bacteria; phylum Actinomycetota; class Actinomycetes; order Mycobacteriales; family Mycobacteriaceae; genus Mycobacterium. The sequence goes on from CAZPZQ010000095.1 coordinate 4,778, forward strand.
TGTAAAGGGTGGCGGCCGGCCCACCGGTACGTCGGGTCTGGCACGATGGCTTGGTGCCTGCCCGGTTTCGTCCGCGTTCTCGGCGGATCACCGTGCGCCGGCTGGCAACTCTGGTCATGTTGTTGTTCATCGCGGCGCCGGTCGCTGCCGGATGTGTGCGAGTCAGGGCGACCATCACCGTCTCACCCACTGACCACGTGTCAGGCCAGATCATCGCGGCGGCCAAGCCGCGTAACGGCAACGACACCGGTCCCCAACTCGCCAGCGATCTGCCGTTCGGTCAAAAAGTCGCGGTGTCGTCCTACAACCGGGACGGTTATGTGGGATCACAGGCGGTGTTTTCCGATCTTACGTTCGCCGAACTGCCGCAGCTGGCCACCATGAGCTCCGACGCCGCCGGCGTGGATCTGTCTTTGCGCCGGGCCGGCAATCTGGTGATCTTGGAGGGCCGCGTCGACCTCACCAATCTCAACGATTCCGAAGCCGACGTCCAACTCGATGTCGCGTTCCCCGGTGAAGTGACCTCCACCAACGGTGAACGGGTCGGCAGTGATGCGGTGGAATGGCGACTGAAGCCGGGCGTGGTGACCACGATGAGCGCACAGGCCCGCTACACCGACCCCAGCACCCGGTCATTCGTCAACGCAGCGATCTGGCTGGTTATCTCGTCGATCGGGGTTGCCGGAGCGGTGGCGTTGATCGCCTGGCATGGTCGCGACCGATCGCCCCGTTCCGGTGCTCCAGCCGACCCGCCGGGCTGAGTTCGGTCACCGTCGGCCCGGCGCCCAGTACTCCAACATCTCCGCGAACGTTCGGAAAGCCGCCAACGAAATCCCGTACGTCGCCTCCAGGTGGATGCTCAGCGGGAAGTCCAGTTCCACCACCCCGTCGATCACCCGCTTGTACAGGTCGACCGTCAGCGTGCGTCGTCGGGCGGGTTCGCTGGCCGCCAACGTCCGGACGAAGTCCTGTTCGGCTGCGACGACGGGGTTACCGGCATCTTGAATCAGCCAGTTGATCAGCCCCACCGAACGTTCGATCTTCGGCACGAAACCGAAGGACAGCAAAATCTCGGGCCGGTGGTCGCTGTTGCGCGCGAACTCGGTTAAAAAGCCGACAATCGCGTCGGAGTACAACAGCTGCGTCATCCCGAAGGTTGCCCCCCGGTCGCATTTGAAGCCGAACCGGCCGCGTTCACCCTCGCGGGTGGGAATCAAGATGGCGCCGCGGTGCGCCACCGACCCGTGAAAAATCGACAGCGCGTCGGTCGGGTCGACACCGGAACCCTCGCCGTCGGCCATGGTGCGCGGTACTCCGACGAAGACGATGCCCTCGATGCCGGCAGTGCTCAGATCGGCCACCCGCTGACGCAACGCCGGTTCGTCCATGAAAGCGCTGACCTGGGTGCATAATCCACGCACCGCCGGCAATTTCGGTTGGATGATCGACCAGAAATCCAGCACGTCGAGCTTCGGCTTCATCTCGACGGGGCGATCCTCTTCCTCGGCGATCATTCCGGGCATCATCACGTGCCCGATCCG
>CAZPZQ010000095.1:6328-11214 GCA_964590745.1 uncultured Mycobacterium sp.
CAGCACCTTGTCGGCGTCTTCGACCGCCTGCTCGGGTGCACGATCCAGGTTGGGCGGCACCAACTCGAGCGCGATGGTGTTCAAACTCACGAAGCTCTCCTCGTCAGGCGATGCGAAACGGTGAGCCTATCCAAGCAAGCCACCGTGCGGACCAGTCGGTGCGGTCCACGCGGCTTGTCGACCCGCGCCGGCTGCCTGAGTCCAGTGCAGGTGACAACAGGCTTTACCCTGAATGACGGCCGGAAAGCTGGCCGCCCGGTGCGGGCAGAGCAGAAAGGGGCGCCGCACTGAGCATTGAAGAAACGGCAGCAGCCGCATCGTCGACCGTCGAGTTGGCCGGTGCTATCACCAACCGGTTGCGCGAGTACCTACACGACCGCCGTCGCGGCACCGCCTACATCGGTGGCGCGTATCAGGATTTGATCGCCGGCCTGGAAGAGTTCGTGCTCAGCGGCGGCAAGCGCCTCCGGCCGGTGTTCGCTTACTGGGGCTGGCGAGCCGTCACCAGCCGGGAGCCCGACCGCCACGTGCTGTTGCTTTTCGCTGCCCTGGAGCTGTTGCATGCCTGCGCACTGGTGCACGACGACGTGATCGACGCGTCAGCCACCCGCCGCGGCGGTCCGACCGCCCACATGAAGTTCGCCGAATTGCACCGCCGCCACGGCTGGCACGGAGCAGCCGAACAATTCGGCACATCGGCCGCCATTTTGCTCGGAGATCTGGCGTTGGTGTGGGCCGACGACATCATCGCCGAGGCCGAACTGTCGCCGGATGCGCACCGCCGAGTTCGGACCGTGTGGTCCGGCATCCGCACCGAGGTACTGGGCGGGCAGTATCTCGATATCGTCGCAGAGGCCAGCGGAGCCGAGTCGATCGCGTCGGCGATGACGGTCAACACCTACAAGACCGCCTCGTATACGGTGGCGCGACCCCTGCAGTTGGGTGCTGCGGCAGCTGGTGACCGGCCGGATGTTCAGGCGGTTTTTCACCGTGCGGGTACCGATCTGGGGGTGGCGTTCCAATTGCGCGACGACGTGCTGGGGATGTTCGGCGATCCGTCGGTGACCGGTAAGCCGTCCGGTGACGACCTTCGCTCGGGTAAACGCACCGTACTGGTCGCCGAGGCGGTGAATCTCGCCGACAAATCAGATCCCTTGGCGGCCAGGCAGTTACGCGCGGCAATCGGCGCCGCGCTGACCGACGGTCAAGTCCGTGAGTTGCGCGGTGTGATCGAGAAGGTGGGCGCCTTGGCTGCGGTGGAGCAACGTATCGACACCCTCACCGGCCGGGCTCTGGCGACCCTATCCGCCGCGCCCATCGACGAGGTGGCCAAGCGCGGACTGTCCGAACTGGCCCGATTGGCCGCCAATCGGCCCGCCTGAACGTCGATGACGAACCCGACAGCGCCGAGCGTACCGACGCCGCCCGACACCACCGGCCTGACCCAGCAGTTGTCCCGACTGCGTCGGTTCGCCAGCACGCCCGAGGCTCGTCCGGCCTGGCTGGGCTTTTTCGGAGCAGCCCTGATCACGGTCGGCGGGTTGGGGGCGGGCAGCACCCGGCTGCGCGACCCGCTGCTGGAATTCGCCCACCTGTCCTGGCTCCGGTTCGGCCACGGGCTGGTGCTGTCCTCGGCGCTGTTGTGGAGCGGCGTCACGCTGATGCTGGTCGCCTGGTTGGTCCTGGGGCGGCGGGTCATCGACGGCAGCGCGACCGAATACATGATGGTGGCCAGCACCGGCTTTTGGATGACGCCGCTGCTGCTGTCGGTGCCGGTGTTCAGCCGAGACACCTACTCGTATCTGGCCCAAGGTGCACTGTTGCGCGACGGCTTCGACCCCTACCTGGTCGGTCCGGTGGAGAACCCCAACCCGCTGCTCGACGACGTCAGCCCGATCTGGTCGTCGACGACCGCGCCGTATGGTCCGGCGTTCATCTTGGTTGCGAGGTTCATCACGATGCTGGTCGGCGACAACGTGGTGGTCGGGACCATGGTGTTGCGGCTATGTATGTTGCCCGGGTTGGCGCTGCTGATTTGGGCCGCACCCCGGGTGGCCCGCCACGTCGGCGGCACCGGCCCGGCCGCGTTGTTCATCGGGGTGCTCAACCCGCTGGTGATCATCCATCTGATGGGCGGGGTGCACAACGAGATGCTGATGGTCGGCCTGATGATGGCCGGTATCACGATAACGTTGGATCGCCGTCATCTGACCGGCATCACGGTGGTGGCCGTCGCGGCCGCGGTCAAGGCCACGGCGGCAATCGCGTTGCCGTTTTTGGTCTGGGTGTGGATGCACCGGTTACGGGACCGGCGCGGCTACCCCTTGCCGTGGGCGTTTGCGACGGCCGCCGCTGCCTCGGCGGTGATCGTCGTTGCGGTCTTCGCGGTGCTGTCCGCGCTGGCCGGGGTGGGGTTGGGCTGGCTGACCGCGCTGCTGGCCGGCAACGTGAAGATCATCAACTGGCTGACGGTGCCGACCGCCGCGGCGAACCTGACGCACGCCGTCGGCGGGTTGTTCCTGCCGGTGAACTTTTACGCGGTGCTGCACGTGACCCGGATCGTCGGTGTCATCATCATCGCCGTCGCGCTGCCGGTGCTGTGGTGGCGGGCCCGCCGAGACGACCGATCCGCGATTCGCGGGATCGCCTGGGCGATGCTGGTGGTGGTTCTGTTCGTGCCGGCCGCGCAGCCCTGGTATTACACCTGGCCACTTGCCGTGGCTGCGACGCTGATCCGGTCCAGGACGACCATCGCGGCGATTGCCGCAGCCTCGACGTGGATCATGGTGATCTTCCGGCCGGACGGTGCGCATGGCATGTATTCGTGGGTGCACGTCGGAATCGCGACGGCGTGCGCGCTGCTGGCCTTCTCTACGTTGTACCGAACACCGGCCGGCGAACCCGCCGCTGCGCCTCAGTAGGCCATCGCCTGCGCTCGACGCACCACCTCGCGGGCCTGATGGCCATGCAGCGCGTCAACCGGGCGGGCATTGGCGACCGGCTCGCGTATTCCGTCGTGGGTGAGGGTCAGCGACGGGTCGGGGGTGAACAGCCACCGGACGATGTCGGTGTCGCGGTAGCCGCCGTCGTGCAGCACAGCCAGCAGGCCCGGCAGACTCTTGACCACCGCGCCCGAATCGGTGAAGAACACCCGCGGTATCACCAGCGCGCCGCCGCGGCGCACCGCAACCAGGTGACCGTCGCGCAGTTGCTGATGCACCTTGGTGACCGGCACTCCCAGTAACTCGGCCACCTTGCCCAGGTCATAAGTCGGTTCGTCTGGCCCCAGCACGTCGTCGCTCGCCGGAATGCTGCTCACCACGACATAAGTTTAGAAGCCGCCGTTAAACCGCGGGCACGAGTCGCCGGCCCTTTACCATGGCCCCGTGACTGCTGCAGTGGGCGGTGACCCGCTGGACGGGACACTGCTGGACGGCCGGTACCGGGTCATGGTCAAGATCGCAACCGGCGGCATGTCGACGGTGTATCGCGGTCTCGACGAACGGTTGGACCGGCCGGTCGCAGTGAAGGTGATGGATTCCCGCTACGCCGGTGATCAGCAGTTCTTGGCGCGCTTCCAACTCGAGGCGCGCGCGGTCGCCCGGCTGAAAGACCCTGGGCTGGTGGCGGTTTACGACCAGGGCAGCGACACCGGTCGGCCCTTCCTGGTGATGGAACTGGTCGAGGGCGGAACACTACGTGAGCTGCTCACCGAACGCGGTCCGATGCCGCCGCATGCCGTCGCCGCGGTGCTGCGCCCGGTGCTGGGCGCGTTGGCGGTTGCGCACCGCGCCGGTCTGGTGCACCGCGACATCAAACCGGAAAACATTCTCATCTCCGATGACGGCGAGGTGAAGGTGGTCGACTTCGGGCTGGTCTGCGCCGTGGCCGCAGCCCGAATCACCTCGGCCAGTGTGATCCTCGGGACCGCGGCATATCTGTCACCTGAGCAGGTCCAGCACGGCAACGCCGGCCCGCGAAGCGACGTGTACGCCGCTGGTGTGCTGTGCTACGAATTGCTGACCGGGCGCACACCGTTCTCCGGCGACTCGCCGCTGGCGCTAGCATATCAGCGGCTGGATCACGACGTACCCGCCCCGAGCAGCGCGATCGACGGTGTCCCAGCGCAATTCGACGCCCTGGTGGCTCGCGCGACGGCTCGAGACCCGGCCGACCGATACCCGGACGCCGCCGAGATGGCAGAGTATTTGGACGCCGTCGCCGACCAGTTGGGCTTGCCCGCGTTCCGGGTGCCGACGCCGCGCAACTCCGCTCAGCACGCCGCAGCGACGCAGTACCACAGCCGGTTCGACAGCCGGTTCGACAGCCGGTTCGACAGCCGAGCGGCCGGCTCGGTTCGGCCCACCCGGCAATTTACCCATGACCCGCAGGACTTCGACGCACCGGACATCGGGTATCACCTGGTCACCGGTCCCGTCGCCGGGATCGAGATGAGCGAATTCGCGCTCGCGCGGCAACGCGCTCGGCGGATGGTGCTGATCTGGCTGGTGACCGTGCTGGCCCTCACCGGATTGGTGGCGACGGTGGCCTGGACCGTCGGCAACAGCGTCGGCCAGTTGCTCTAACGTTGGGCGCGGCTTCCGCCGGCGACCGTGCACAGTTGTACGGCACGGCGGCGGCCTTGACGTGCAAACGTGAACCTTCGCGGCGACGGTGCCTAATCGCGGAGCATTTCGGCGACCAGGAAGGCCAACTCCAGCGACTGCTGGGTGTTCAATCGGGGGTCGCAGGCGGTCTCGTAACGTCCGGCCAGGTCCGAGTCGCAGATGTCCTGGGCGCCGCCGAGGCATTCAGTGACGTCCTCGCCGGTGATTTCGACATGGATGCCGCCCGGGTGGGTGCCCAGTGCGCGATGCACCTCGAAG
>CAZPZQ010000096.1:0-11087 GCA_964590745.1 uncultured Mycobacterium sp.
AGAACGAAGCCATCGCCATCGAACGGAAGGGCAAACCGGTCCAGCACGTCAACCCCGCGCAGACTTTCAAGATCGAAAACCCGCTCGCAGTGCTGACCACAACCAACCATCTGGATGCGGCCACGGCCTTCAAGAACTTCCAGTACACCCCCGCGGCCCAACGACTATGGGCTCAGGCCGGTTTTCGGCCGGTCGACCCGGCCGTCGCCGCCGACTTTCGTGCCGACTTCCCCGCGCCGGAGAAGCTCTGGACGATCGCCGACCTCGGCGGTTGGGAGACGGTGGACACCCAGTTGTTCGACAAGAACGGCGGCAGCATCACCAAGATCTACACCCGGGCGACCGGATGACGACGGTACTGACCTCGGAACTGACCCGGCCGGCCGACACTAGACCGGTCGGGCCGCTCGGCGGGCTGGGCTACCGCGGCGATAACAACATCTCACTGCGAGTCGGTGCCGCAATACTGTGGCTGTCACTGATCGTGCTGGCACCGCTGGCGGCGATCGTCTGGCAGGCCCTGGGAGCACAGGCGGGCGGCGGGCGGATGTTTTGGCTGGCGGTCACCTCACCCGCGGCACTCGACTCGTTTCGGGTGACATTGACCATCTCGGCCGGCGTCACCGTGGTCAATCTGGTGTTCGGTCTGCTGATCGCGTGGGTGATGGTGCGCGATGACTTCGTCGGCAAGCGCCTCGTCGACGTCGTCATCGATCTGCCGTTCGCGCTACCCACCATCGTCGCCAGCCTGGTGATGCTGGCGCTGTACGGCCCGGCCAGTCCGGTCGGACTGCACCTGCAGCACACCGCCTGGGGGGTGGGCCTGGCACTGGCGTTCGTCACCTTGCCGTTCGTGGTGCGGGCGGTTCAGCCGGTGCTGCTGGAGATCGACCCGGACGTCGAAGAGGCCGCCGCGTCGCTGGGCGCCTCCGGTGCCACCATCTTTTTCACCGTGGTGTTGCCGGCGATCACACCGGCGCTGCTGACCGGAGCCGGCCTGGCGTTCTCCCGGGCAATCGGTGAATTCGGTTCGGTGGTGCTGATCGGCGGGGCGGTTCCCGGCAGGACCGAAGTGTCGTCGCAATGGATCCGCACCCTGATCGAAAACGACGACCGCGCCGGCGCGGCAGCGATCTCCATTGTGCTGCTGACGATCTCGTTCCTTGTGTTGTTCATGCTGCGCACCGCGGGGGCACGCGTGGCCAAGCGGGAGGAGCGCAGCGCATGATGGTCTCAGCGCGGGTGCGCTATCTGTCCCGCTTCCTGTCGCTCGCCTATGTCTTCGTGCTGCTGGTTGTCCCGGTGACGCTGATCCTGTGGCGCAGTTTCGCGCCCGGGTTGGGCCAGTTTGTTGCCTACGTCAGCACCCCGGCAGCGATCTCAGCACTTCAGCTATCCCTGCTGGTAGTGGCGATCGTGGTGCCACTCAACGTGGCCTTCGGCATTCCCACCGCATTGGTCTTGGCGCGGAACAAGTTTCGCGGCAAAGGAGCGCTGCAGGCGATCATCGACCTACCGTTCGCGGTATCACCGGTGATCGTCGGTGTGGCGCTGATCGTGCTGTGGGGATCGGCCGGTGCATTGAGCTTCGTGGAGAACACCTGGGGGCTGAAGATCATTTTCGGTCTGCCCGGCATCGTGTTGGCCAGCATCTTCGTCACGCTGCCGTTCGTCATCCGTGAGGTTGAGCCGGTGCTGCACGAACTGGGCACCGATCAGGAGGAAGCCGCGGCAATGCTGGGTTCAGCTTGGTGGCAGACGTTTTGGCGGATCACGCTGCCCTCCATTCGGTGGGGGCTGACCTACGGCGTCGTGCTGACGGTCGCACGCACCCTCGGCGAATACGGTGCCGTGCTGATGGTGTCGTCGAACCTGCCGGGCAAATCACAGACCCTGACACTGCTGGTGTCCGACCGCTACAACAGCGGAGCCGAGTACGGCGCTTATGCGCTGTCCACTTTGCTGATGGCGGTCTCGGTGCTGGTACTGGTCGTTCAGCTGGTGTTGGATGCGCGGCGGACTGGAAAGGGGGCCTCTTCGTGACACGTTCCGATGCTGACGCCAATGCGATCACGGTGACCGGCGCCAACAAACGGTACGGCGACTTCGTCGCACTGGACAATGTCGACTTCGCCGTGCCCTCCGGCTCACTGACCGCGCTGCTGGGCCCCAGCGGTTCGGGCAAGTCGACCCTGCTGCGGGCCATCGCCGGCCTGGATCGGCCGGACAGCGGAACCGTCGCCATCAATGGCCGCGACGTGACCGGAGTCCCTCCGCAGCAGCGCGGAATCGGGTTTGTGTTCCTGCACTACGCGGCGTTCTTGCACATGACCGTGCTTGACAACGTGGCCTACGGACTGAAGATCCGCCGCCGACCCAGAGCCGAGATCAAGCGCCGGGTCGACAACCTGCTCGAGGTGGTGGGATTGAGCGGCTTTCAGGGCCGCTACCCCAACCAGCTGTCCGGTGGGCAACGCCAGCGCATGGCGCTGGCCCGCGCTCTGGCCGTCGACCCGCAGGTGCTGCTGCTCGATGAGCCGTTCGGCGCGCTCGATGCCAAGGTCCGAGACGATCTGCGGGCTTGGCTTCGGCGCCTGCACGACGAAGTCCACGTCACCACCGTGCTGGTCACCCACGACCAGGCTGAGGCCTTGGATGTGGCCGACCGTATCGCGGTGCTCAACCGAGGCCGCATAGAACAACTCGGCTCGCCGACCGAGGTCTACGATGCACCGGCGAACGCCTTCGTGATGTCGTTCCTCGGTGCGGTCTCTTCGCTGAACGGTGCGCTGGTGCGCCCACACGACATCCGGGTGGGACGCACCCCCGACATGGCGATCGCGGCCGCCGACCCCACCGCGCAGTCCGCCGGCGTAACCCGTGCCATCGTCGATCGGGTGGTGGCACTGGGCTTCGAGGTGCGCGTCGAGTTGACCAACGCGGCCACCAGAGCACCGTTCATCGCACAGATCACCCGCGGCGACGCTGAGGCGCTGGCCTTGGCCGAAGGCGACACCGTCTACGTGCGGGCCACCCGGGTGCCGCCGCTCGGCCGCGACGTGGGTGTCGCGGCGAGCCCTGCGCTGGCGTGACGGTCGCTGACGGCGGCCGCGGCGACGATCGCTGCGCTGCACTGATATGGTGGCACCCGGTGTGCCGGGAAGTCTGGTCGGCGGGAAATGCCCCTACAACCGGGAGTGCGCCGTGGACTTGCCACATAGCCGGATCTGCTGACGGTAAACCCGCTTCCGCCCGTCTGGGACGATGATGCCGGCGCGGAGCTGGGCGACCAGGAGCAGGTCCCGCCAAGCGGGCCGGTGCGCCATTGACTAAAGCGACCGCGTTGATCAACGCGGTGCGCCGCTGCGCATACGCCTAGCCGTAAACCCACGATCGGTGCACAACTCGTGCCGACCGGGGCTCTCGGCGGTCACGGTGACGTGGGAAGTCAGTGTCGAGCGCTCTCACTGTCAGTTAAGGAGTTGGGTAGTAATGGATTTCGGGCTACTTCCACCGGAAGTCAACTCCGGCAGAATGTATGCCGGCCCGGGCCCGGGTTCGCTGCTGACTGCTGCGGCGGCCTGGGACAGGCTGGCTGCCGAATTGACATCGGTTGCCAGCGCCTATGACTCGGTGATCTCAGAGCTGGAAGCCGGATGGGCGGGCCCGTCCGCAACGGCGATGGCGGCCGCCGCCGCGCCCTATCTGGCCTGGATGCACGACACCGCGGCCCTGGCCGAGCAGACCGCCTCCCAGGTTCGGGCCGCGGTGGCCTGCTATGAGTCGGCGTTCGCGACGACGGTCCCGCCGCCGGCTATCGCCGCCAACCGCAGCCAGTTGCGAACGTTGGTCGCCGGGAACCTGTTGGGGCAGAACACGCCCGCGATCGCGGCCACCGAGGCGGCCTACCTGGAAATGTGGGCTCAGGATGCGATGGCCATGTACCACTATGCCGCCGAGTCGTCCGGTGCAACCGCGTTGGCGCTGTTCGCCCCGGCGCCAGAAACCACCAACCCGGTCGGGTCGGGGAACCAGGCCGCCGCGGTCGGCCAGGCAGCCGGCGGTTCGGCCGTCACTCAGGCGCAGAACGTCGTGACGGGGCTGCAGTCAGCCGGCGCCGGCGCGGCCGCGGCCCAAGCCACCGACCCCGCTCTGGCGATCGCCTACGCCAGCCTGGCATCGAGCCTTTTCGGTGCATTGGTCATCGACTCGGCCGGCTCTTTCGGGGTGGACTCCGCAGGTTCGTTCGGGATCGACTTCATCGGACTCGATGTCGGGGCGCTGATGGCCGCCGGTCCCGCCGCGATCAACCCGGCTGCCGCTGGCCTGCCGGGCGCAGGCATCGCGCCGGTGTCGGCCATGGTCGGCCACTCGGCGCCGATCGGCGGGTTGTCGGTGCCGCCGGCCTGGACCGCCAAAGCCCCACCGCCGGTCCAATTGATCAGCGCGAGCACCGCACTAACCGCCGCCGGCGCCGAAGCTGCCGCGGAAGTCACCGCGGCGGAGTCGGGAATCTCGTTCGGCGAGCTGGCCACCGCGGGCCTGGCCACGCGTGCACTTGCCGCCGCCGGACGGGTCCGGCAAGGCCGCTGCGGTCCGGCGAATCGGCGCAGCCCGCTGGCCCAGCCGGGTGGGCGCATCACCAGAATCGCGCCCGAGCTGCGTGAACTCGCTAACCTTCGAGAAGCCGGAATTCTCACTGACGCGGAGTTTGCCGAGCAGAAGCGGCTCCTGCTCGGTCATTAGCCCGCACTGCTCCCGTTAAAAGCAGTGCTGCCTTGCCATCACAGCGCAGTGAGGAGTTGTCGAGATAATGGATTTCGGAATACTTCCGCCTGAGGTCAACTCGGGCCGAATGTATTCCGGCCCCGGGCCGGGCCCGGTGCTCGCCGCCGCGACGGCTTGGGCCGGCTTGGCCGTCGAGCTGGAGTTGGTGGCCGGCTCCTATCAATCGGTGATCAACGACCTGGCCACCGGATGGGCTGGCCCGTCGGCAACCGCCATGGTCGCCGCGGCGATGCCCTACCTGGCGTGGCTGCACAGCGCCGCGGCGGTCGCCGAGCAGACGGCTACTCAAACCCACGCCGCCGCAGCCGCTTTCGAAGCCGCGTTCGCGATGACGGTCCCGCCGCCGGTCATCGCCGCCAACCGCAGCCTGCTGCTGTCGCTGATGGCGACCAATTTCTTCGGACAGAACCTGCTGGCGATCGCCGCAACCGAGGCGGCTTACGCGGAAATGTGGGCCCAAGACGCCGCAGCCATGTACGGCTACGCCGGCGCCGCGGCCGACGCAACGGTGCTGACACCGTTCAGCGCGCCGCCGGAAGCCGCCAATCCAGCCGGAGCAGCCGATCAAGCTGCCGCGGTCGGCCACGCCGCAGGCACCGCGACCGCGGCGAAGACCCAGCAGGTGCTGGCAAAGCTGCCATCGACGATGCAGGCCTTGGCATCACCGGCGCCCGGCGTGTCACCGTCCGGCCCGCTCGGCGGAATCCCACCCCCGGTGGCCGACCTGCCGACCGCCAGCCTCATCGAATTAGGGCTCATTCCCGTACACATCGGGCTGGATCTGTTCGGCGCCGTCGTCATCGACGGGCTCGGCGCGTTCGTCATTGACGGCCCCGGCGCGGTGGGGTCGACGGTGCTGAAAGAAATGTTGGTGGGGGCGGGTACACCGTTCCCCTGGATCGGCTCTCCGGTTCCCGGCGCGACAACGGTTTCGGCGAGCATGGGTCAAGCGGTCCCGTTGTCCGGATTGTCGGTGCCGGCGGCCTGGGCGGCGACGGCAGGCGAACCCGGTCCGATCACTGCCGGCGGTCCGGCTTCCACCGCTCGCGCCGCTTCGGTCGTGCTGACGGCTCGCGGACAACGATCGCTGAACGACATGGCTATGGCAGGCGCCGCCGGTCTCGGTGTCACCGCCGGGCTGAGCAATGACCGCCCGGGGCCGGGAGCAACCACTGGTCGGCGCATCGGGTCGGCGCAGGTTCCGCACAGCGCACAGTTGGAAATCGCCGCTGAATTCCGCCAACTCGCCGACCTGCACGACGCCGGAATCTTGACCGAGAAAGAGTTCGGCACAGAGAAAAGTCGCCTGTTCGGCGACTGATCCCGGCTTGCTGGCAGCAGTCGGACGCTCAGGCGGCGAGGTCGCCCGCCAGTGCCTCCTCGAAACGGTCCAGCACGGTGGCGGCGACCAGTCGGTGAGCGCCCAATGGTTCAGCTATCGGGATACCGGCGGTCAGAGCATAGTCGGCGATCCGGTCAGTGATCCGACCGTGCGCTAAGAACCACGGCACAATGACCAAGCGGGCGGCACCGCGCTGACGGAGCCGCTCTGTCGCCTCCGGCACCGACGGCGTCGGTCCGGTGGCGAAGCCGACTTCCACACCGGCCCAGCGAGTCCCGCGCCACAGCCGGTCCGCGACAGTTGCCGTCCGGGCATTGGCAGCGGCGTTCGACGAGCCTACCGCAGCCACCACCACGCCCAATTCCGGGTCGAACCGCGATACGCCCAGCCTGTTCAGCCGCTCACCCAGCACCAACAGTAGCCGATCGTCCCCGCCAAGGGCCGCCGCTTGTCGCACCGGAGCGCCCGACGCGGCAATCAGTGCCGGAATGTCGATTCGTGCGTGATAGGCATCGGCCAGCAGGAACGGCACAACAACGGGCTGGCTTGTCGGGCCGGCGACACCCTGGAGAACATCACACAGGTTCGGTTCGCTTTGTTCACAAAACGCCACGCGCACATCCAATTCCGGTGCCACGCGGCGCAGATGGCCGGCGATCGCGTGGGCGTTGGCGACCGAACGCGGATCCTTGCTGCCGTGCGCGGTCAGCACCAATGCGGTCACGACGCGTGCAACCCGCACTCGGTTTTGGCCCTACCGGCCCAGCGTCCGCTGCGCGGATCGGCACCGACCGCTGGTTTGCTGGTGCAGGGCGCACAGCCGATCGACGGATACCCGTCCGCGACAAGCGGATTGACTAGCACGTTGTGCTCGGCGATGTAGTCGGCCATGTCCTGATCTGACCAGGTCGCCAGTGGATTGATCTTCACCAGTTTGAATTGCTCGTCGAAACCGATCAGTGGAGCCTTGGCGCGGGTCCACGACTCGACGCGGCGAATCCCGGTCACCCACGCCGAGTACCCCTGCAACGCTTTGGTCAGCGGTTCGACTTTGCGCAGGTGGCAGCAGAGCGTCGGATTGGACGCGAACAGATCCTCGCCGCGGGTGGCGTCCTGTTCGGCCACCGTCTGCTGCGGTGTGACGTTGATGAGCTCTACATCGTAGACCGCCTGGATCGCGTCGCGGGTGCCGATGGTCTCCGGGAAGTGGTAGCCGGTGTCCAAGAAGATCACCCCCACGCCGGGGCGTACTTTGGCGGCCAGGTCGACTAACACGGCGTCCTGCATGTTCGACGCCGTGACCCAGCTGTCGGCGAAATTCTCGTCCGTCCAACCCAGCAACTCGGTGGCGGTGGCGCCGTCCAATTCGACGGCACCCCGCGCGGCCAACTTCCGCAACTGCTGCTCGGTGGCTTTCCTCATCGCAGATCGTCCTCGTCTGCGCGGAGCGCCCACTGGGCGAAGCGTTCACCGGCATGGCGCTGTTTGATGAAGTTACGCACCACCCGCTCGATGTAGTCACCGAGGTCGTCACTGGTCACCTTGTGCTGGCGCAGCTTGCGGCCGAACCCACTGTCGGCGCCCAAGCTGCCGCCCAGGTGCACCTGGAAGCCGGGCACCGAGTTGCCGGTGCTGTCGGTGAGCATCTGGCCTTTGAACCCGATGTCGGCTACCTGGATGCGGGCGCACGAGTTCGGGCAGCCGTTGATGTTGACCGTGACCGGCACGTCCAGCTGCGCGTTGAGGTCGTCGAGCCGACGTTCCAGCTCGGGAACCAGCCCCTGTGAGCGCACCCGGGTCTCCACGAACGACAACTTGCAGAACTCCAAACCGGTGCACGCCATCAGGTTTCGCCGCCATGGCGACGGGTTGGCCGGCAACCCGAGCGCGTCCAGCTGGGAAATCAGTCCGTCAAGTTCATCGTCGGGCACGTCGAGGATGATCAGCTTCTGGTACGGGGTGAACCGAGCCCGGTTTGAGCCCACCTTCTCCATCAGCTCAGCGACTCTCGTCAAGGTGGCGCCGGACACCCGCCCCGAGATCGGCGCCACGCCAACCGCGTTGCGGCCGTTCTTGGTTCGCTGCACACCGACGTGGTCGATGGTAGCGGTGGGCTGTTCGGGCGCAGGGCCATCGATCAGAGTTCGGCCCAGGTACTCGGTCTCCAGCACCTCGCGGAATCGTTCTGCGCCCCAGTCTTTCACCAGGAACTTGAGTCGCGCCTTGGCGCGCAGCCGACGGTAGCCGTAGTCGCGGAATATCCGGGTGATGCCTTCCCATACGTCGGCTACCTCACCCAGCGGTACCCACACGCCAAGCCGCTGGGCCAGCATCGGATTCGTGGACAGCCCGCCGCCGACCCAGACGTCCAGGCCCGGTCCGTGTTCGGGATGGTTGACGCCGATGAACGAGACGTCGTTTACCTCGTGCGCGACGTCTTGGAGTCCGGACACCGCCGTCTTGTATTTACGCGGCAGATTCGCGTATTCCGGTTTTCCGATGTAGCGCCGGACGATCTCGTCGAGGGCGGGGGAGGCATCGAGCACCTCGTCGAGCGACTCGCCGGCCAGTGGTGATCCGAGCATGCCGCGCGGGCAATCACCACAGGCCTCGGTGGTCTGCAGGCCGACGGCGGCCAGCCGGTCCCAGATCTCCGGGACGTTTTCGATCTCGATCCAGTGATACTGCAGATTCTGCCGGTCGGAGATGTCGGCGGTATCGCGGGCGAACTCGGTGGAGATCGCGCCCAGGGTGCGCATCGCAGCCGCTGACAATGCCCGGCCGTCACAGCGCACCCGCATCATGAAGTACGCCGCCTCCAGCAGATCGGCATTCTCATCGCCGGTCCAACTGCCGTCGTAGCCCTGCTCGCGTTGGGTGTACAGACCCATCCAGCGAAAGCGGCCGCGCAGGTCCGTCTTGTCGATGCTGTCGAACCCTTGCTTGGAATAGACATTCAGGACCCGGTCTCGCACATTGAGCGCCGGATCGTCCTTTTTGAGCCTCTCGGTGGCGTTGAGCGGCTCCCGGTAACCCATCGCCCACTGACCTTCGCCCCGGCGCTGGGCGGGGCGGGTCCTCCCGGGTACTTGGGTGCGGCCGGCTGACGAGGTGACAGTCATCGGTTCTCCTTGGCCAGGGAGCCGGCTGGACCGCGCGTTTCGCCGGCTACTGTCACCGGCAGCGCAGATCCGACAGCCAGCTGGAAAAGAACAGGTGGGCGGGTCTACGGCATCAAGGCAGACAGTGACAGCTGCAGACGCGCTTGAGATCGATGTGCCGACGCGCGATCAGGGCAATTCGTAACTCGAGCCCCGATTCTGTGCAGTAGGCGGCGGTCACCCGGTCGATTATGCCACGCCCTGCGCTACCCGCCCTTACCAGGTCGAAGTTGTGCTCACGGTGCGCAATATCCGAACCGGGTCAAGCCCGTGTCGGTCACCGAAACGCCGACTCACATGAGTGACGATGAGTGCTGCGCGCAACCGTTACCCAGAAGATAGGCAATCGTTATGGACTCTGCGACGGAGACTGCGCCGGACCCGTCACCCCGGCCGGGGCCGACCCGGCGCCGTCGTTTTCCGACACTGCTCGGCGTTGTTGCCTTGGTCGCCGTGCTGATCGGCGCAGGCTACGGCGGATGGTTGTTGTTCCAGCGCCACCAAATCGACACCGCAGCACAACAAGCGCTGGCCGCGGCGGAGAAATATGTCCTGACCCTGACCAACTTCGACAGTGTCTCCCCGGATCCCGCCGAGGAGAAGGACATGGACTACCTGCTCGACGGCGCGACCGGTGAATACCAGGAGATGTACGCGCGGTCCCAGGCCAAGTTGTTGAAACTCCAGGTCGAGAAGAAGGCCGCCGGGCGCGGGACGATCGTCGATTCGGTGGTCAAGTCAGCCACCAAAGACAAAGTGGTGGCGGTGCTTTTCGTCGACCAATCGGTGACCAACAGCGACAGTCCCGTCCCCCAGTTGGACCGCAGCCGGATCAGGGTGACCATGCACCGGGTCGACGGCCGGTGGCTGGTCGGCTACTTGGAGGCGCTGTGAAACGCCCCCTGACTTCCGCCGCACTCGCCGGACTGACGGTCTCGGCTGCGCTTTTCGGCCCCGTCGCACACGCCGATCAGGTCAATTGGGAGGCGGTCGCCCAGTGCGAATCCGGCGGCAACTGGGCGGCCAACACCGGCAATGGCGCCTACGGCGGCCTGCAGATCAAGCCGGCGACCTGGGCGGCTAACGGCGGCGTCGGGCTGCCATCGCTGGCCACCCCGCAACAGCAGATCGCGGTGGCCAACCGGATCTTGATCAAGCAGGGGCCGTCGGCTTGGCCGACGTGCATGTCGCGCATCCGTGATCAGCACCAGCAAGAGACCGTCCCGGTGG
This sequence comes from uncultured Mycobacterium sp., assembly GCA_964590745.1. GTDB lineage: Bacteria > Actinomycetota > Actinomycetes > Mycobacteriales > Mycobacteriaceae > Mycobacterium. Next base: position 10,522 of record CAZPZQ010000096.1, read on the forward strand.
GTTCCCTGACACACTTCATGACGTATCTGGTCAACCAGCTCGAATACGCGTCCCCACGGCAGCCCGGCGGGTAGACCGCTCAGCGTGGGATGATCGGGCGTCATGGCATTGACCCCGACAGCGGTCCGACTGCCCGACGTCGCGCACACCCCACGGCGACCGTTCGGGCTGTACGTACACGTGCCGTTCTGCCTGACCCGTTGCGGGTACTGCGATTTCAACACCTACACCCCGGCGGAGCTGGGCGGCACCAATCCGGACGCATGGGTTGCGGCGCTGCTCCGAGAGCTTGAGTTGGCCGCCGCCCGATTGGGTGCGCCGACCGTGGACACCGTATTCGTCGGGGGTGGCACCCCGTCACTGCTGGGCGGCCAGCGGCTGGCTGGTGTGCTCGACGGAGTGTGCGAGCACTTCGGGTTGGCCGCGGATGCCGAGGTCACCACCGAGGCCAACCCGGAATCCACCTCCCCGGACTTCTTTGCCACGATCCGCGCCGCCGGCTACACCCGGGTGTCGCTGGGCATGCAGTCGGTATCGCCGCGGGTGCTGGCCACTCTCGACCGGGT
>CAZPZQ010000097.1:0-9219 GCA_964590745.1 uncultured Mycobacterium sp.
AACCGGCACCGACGCTGTCCGGCGGGGAGGCGCAGCGGGTGAAGCTGTCGTCCGAGTTGCAAAAGCGCTCCACCGGCCGCACCGTCTACATCCTCGACGAACCCACCACCGGGCTGCACTTCGACGACATCCGCAAGCTGCTCAATGTGCTGAATGGTCTTGTCGACAAAGGTAATACAGTGATCGTCATCGAACACAACCTGGATGTGATCAAGACGTCGGACTGGATCATCGACATGGGTCCGGAGGGCGGCGCCGGTGGCGGGACGATCGTCACGACCGGCACCCCCGAGGCCGTCGCGACGGTGCCGGACAGCTACACCGGCAAGTTCCTCGCCGAGACCCTCGGCGTGCAGACCAAACCTGCAGCGGGGCGACGCAAAGCAAGTGCATAACCCATCGATGGATGGAAGTGACTGCGCACCAAGAGCTACCGGCCACCGCCGGATCGGCGATCGAAATAGCGGGCCAGCAGCGCCCACTGGCCCAGCGTCAACGTCATCGCGACCGCGGTAGCGGCCGCCATCGGCCCGAACCGGCGCCGTCGGGCGTGAATCAGCGCCGTCGCCGTCGCCGCCGCTGCCGCCGTGTTCACCAGCAGCACCCTGTCCCGCGGGCGGTCGAGGATCCACTGCTCCTCGCCGAGCATCGCTCGGGTCGACCAGGCCGACCGGTCGACCGGTGCGGGGAAGATCACCGGGTTGAGGACGAACCAGGCCGTCACCCACGCCGCATCCCGCCACGACCGTCGCCACACCGGAACCAGGATCAGCGGCGTGGTCGCCCAGCGGGTCCAGGCGCTGCACGGGTTGGCGTGCCGGGCGAAGACCGCCCGCCGCAAGCCGGCCAACGCCGTCATGGCTGTCGAATGAGCCGTAGCGCCCATCCATTCGCCGAAACTGTCGTTGTGCAGCAGAAGTGCGAGTGAAGATCTGCATAACGACAGGCTCGGTGCACAAACCGGTAAACCCCGGGGCCGACGTCCGTGCTCGCCGCCTCGTCTGTCATGGCGTGCCGGGCGAAGAGCGCCCGACGGGTGCCGGCGATCGGCCGCATCAACGTGGCTTCGCCAGCGGAAACGGCAGACTGTCCCGGATGCTGTGCCCGGTGATCAACATGACTAGCCGGTCGACACCCATACCCAGCCCGCCGGTCGGAGCCATCGCGTATTCCATGGCCTGCAGGAAGTCCTCGTCCAGTTCCATCGCCTCCGGATCGCCGCCGGCCGCCAGCAGCGATTGCTGCTGCAGACGCCGGCGCTGCTCCACCGGGTCGGTGAGTTCGCTGTAGGCGGTGCCCAATTCGATACCCCAGGCCACCAGGTCCCAGCGTTCGGCCACCCCGGGCTTGCAGCGGTGCGGCCGAGTCAGCGGTGACACCGAGGTCGGGAAGTCGATGTAAAAAGTCGGTTGCTCGGTGCGATGCTCGACCAGGCGCTCGTACAGTTCCAGCACGACGGCGCCGGCATCCCACTGCCGGAGGAAATGCACGCCGGCCGCGTCACACAGCTTGCGCAGGGTGGCCAGATCGGTTTCGGCGTCAACCTGCTCACCGAGCGCAGCGGACACTGCCTCGTGCACCGTCCGCACCGGCCAGGTACCGGAGATGTCCACCGGCTCTAAGTGCCCGGGGTTGTTACCCCTGGGCCGCATCATCACCGGTGCGCCGTTGGCGGCGGTGGCGGCGTTCTGGATCAGCTCGCGAGCTCCGTCAACCCAGGTCAGATAGTCGGCATGGGCCTGGTAGGCCTCCAGCAAGGTGAACTCCGGGTTGTGGCTGTAGTCGACTCCCTCGTTGCGAAATGCCCGGCCCAGTTCGAACACTCGCTCCATACCGCCGACGCATAACCGTTTGAGATACAGTTCGGGCGCGATGCGCAGGTACAGGTTCAGATCGTAGGCGTTGATATGGGTGGTGAACGGACGTGCGTTCGCGCCGCCGTGCAGTTGCTGCAGAATCGGCGTTTCCACTTCCAGGAATCCGTTGGCGTACAGTGTCTCTCGAATCGCGCGCAAGATGCTGCTGCGCGCGGTAATCAGCTCCCGGGCCTCGGTGTTGACGGCGAGGTCCACGTAGCGGGCCCGCACCCGGGATTCCGGATCGGTCAGGCCTTTCCATTTGTCCGGTAGCGGGCGCAGACACTTGCCGATCAACCGCCAGTGATGTACCAGCAACGACGGCGTCCCGGTTCTGCTGTGCCCCATCGGCCCGGTGACCTCGACCAGGTCACCGAGGTCGATGGCGGTGTTGAAGTCCGCGGCGCGGCCGCCGTTTGTCTCCGAGAGCACCGAGTTATCCAGCACCAGTTGCAGTTCGCCGGACCAGTCACGCAGCTGAGCGAACAGCACGCCGCCGAAATCGCGTACCCGCAACACCCGGCCCGCCACCGAGACGGCTTGACCGCCCCCTTGGCCGGAAAGCGCCCGAGCCACCGTGTGGCTGGGCGGGCGCCCCACCGGGTACGGATCAACGCCACGGCTCTGCAAGACCTTCAACTTGGTTAGTCGAACCCGCACCTGCTCGGGCAGACGCAGCTGCCGCGCGACCGCGACGGTGTGAGCCAGCGCATCGTCGGGCAACTCGGTCCGGTCCGGTGCGGTGCCGTCGCTGTGCAGCAGCCCGGTCGCCACCACGGCCGCCGGAACCGACGAGTGTTGGCCGGTGTGCTGCCTGCTGCGCCGGGAAAACGGCAACACCAGAAAGCCCTCCGCGATCACCGACGCGACGCCCACTCGGGGGACGAGCCGGGCATCCTCGTAACAGGCATACCGGGGTACCCAATCGGGCTGGTATTTCATGTTCGACCGGTACAGCGTTTCCAGTTGCCACCATCGGGAGAAGAATTGCAGCAGTCGGCGCCATAATCGTGCTACCGGGCCCGCGCCCAACTGCGCACCTTGCTCGAAGGCTGATCGGAACATCGCGAAGTTCAATGAAATCCGACTGACGCCGATATCGGCGGCCTGCAGCGCCAGTTCGCTGATCATCAGCTCGATGGTGCCGTTGGGCGACTGCGGTGAACGGCGCATCAAATCCAGCGACACACCACTGTGTCCCCACGGCACCAACGACAGCATCGCTACCACGGTGTCACCGTGCTGCACCGCCTCGACCAGCACGCAGTCGGCATCAGCGGGATCGCCCAGCCGGCCCAGCGCCATCGAGAAGCCGCGCTCGGTTTCGGTATCCCGCCAGACGTCTGCGCTCTGCACCACCCGCGCCATCTCGTCAGCGCTGATGTCGCCGTGCCGGCGGATCCGCACCGTCAACCCGGCTCGGCGGGCTCGGGTGACCGCCTGTCGCACCCCGCGCATCTCCGGGCCGGACAACCGGAAGTTAGCGACCTGGAGAATAGCCTCGTCGCCCAGTTCCAGCGCGCTGAGGCCGGCTTCCCGAAACGCTTGGGCGCCTTGTGAACTGGCGCCCATCACCCCCGGCGCCCAACCATAGATACCGCACAGTTGTAGCCAAGCGGTGATGGCTTGGGGCCACGCCCGCGGATCGCCGACCGGATCGCCACTGGCTAGGCAGACACCGACCTCGACCCGATAGGTGATCGCGGCACGTCCGTTCGGGGCGAACACCACGGACTTGTCCCGCCGGGTCGCGAAATAGCCGAGCGAGTCGTTGCGCCCGTATAACTCCAGCAGCCCACGGATCGCCGATTCATCCTCCCCGGTGAGCGCGTTCTCGGCGCGCTGGGACAAAAACAGCACCACCGCCGCTGCCATCAGTGCTATCGCGCCCAGCAGTCCGAACAGCGCGTTGAGCACAACATCCGGTCGGCCGGTGAAGAAATCCGGCTCAGCCAGGGCGAAGCCGACTACCCGGTTCACCACGTAGGGGAACCGGAAGCGGCGCTCCAGCGATCCGGGAAAGAGTTCGATCAGCCCCCAGGACACCAGGATCGCGATCGTCCAGCCCGCCAACAAGACGGCAGCCGATTTGATCAACGCTCCCCGGCGCACCCGCGCCCAAAACTCCCGGTAGGCCAACAACAGCAACACGATGGCCCCCACATGCACAGCTAGGCCGATGACACCGTTGATGGTCTGCAGCACGTCGGCATGACCGGAAGCCGGCCGCGCCAGCCTTGTCACGTTCCAGCCGGCCGCGAGGAGCAGATTGCCGACCAGCAACCACCAGGCGATCCGCTTGCGAGCGCTGAGCGCCGCCGCCAGCAGTGCCAGCACGAACGCCCACGCGACACTGGTGTCGGGGAAGTTGAACACATAACTATCGATGAACTCCCGCGGCACCGTGATAATCCAACGGACCAGTGGCGACAGGCTCGCCAGCAAGGCCAGTGTCGCGGCGATGCCGACGATCCAGCCGGCCGTCGCCGGCACCCAGTGGTACCGGGCGGTGGGCCGGGTCCCGGTACGTGGCATGGTCAGCGTCATAACCGGCGAGGATAAGCAGTCAAACCGAGAATTGGATATGAGTGATCTCCAGCCGCAGGATCAACCGGAACCCGGCCCGGCGCACGTCGCCGGGTACGCGGGAAGCGTGCGGTGGGCGGACCGGCTGCTAGACTGTGCTGCGCGACCGTCCCGGTGAACGCCGGGACAGCAAGTGGAGTCCCACTCCCACCGCTGGCCGGGGATCATCCAGGAAAGATCCGAAGGCTTAGCGGTCCGATCGCAGGCAGATCGCCCTGCCTGCGTTGCACGACGGTGCAGGTGGCTTGAGTCTCTCGGGCCGCGATCGGTCGGCATCGGGCCCTGCTTCATGCAGGGCTTTTTTCGCTGATGGGGTGGTCGCCGCCGCTGAATCCGGACAGGCCGGACGCCGGTCGTGAGCCGACGACTACCCAGGGAGGTCCCATCAGCACTGAGATCCGCGTCAACGAGCGCATTCGCGTACCTGAGGTCCGATTGATCGGGCCGGGAGGGGAGCAGGTAGGCATCGTGCGTATCGAAGATGCGTTGCGGGTCGCCGCGGATGCCGATCTAGACCTTGTCGAAGTCGCACCCAACGCCCGACCGCCGGTTTGCAAGATCATGGACTACGGCAAGTACAAGTACGAGGCGGCACAGAAAGCGCGCGAGTCGCGCCGGAACCAGCAGCAGACCGTCGTCAAGGAACAAAAGCTGCGGCCCAAGATCGACGACCACGACTACGAGACCAAGAAGAGCCACGTGGTCCGCTTCCTTGAGGCCGGATCGAAAGTGAAGGTGACCATCATGTTCCGTGGACGCGAACAGTCCCGCCCCGAACTGGGCTACCGACTGCTGCAGCGCCTCGGCGCCGATGTCGCCGAATACGGGTTCGTTGAGACCGCCGCCAAACAGGACGGACGCAATATGACGATGGTGCTAGCCCCGCACCGCGGCGCCAAGACTCGAGCCAGGGCAGCCGAACAGGCCGGCGCCGCCGCCGTGCGGCCCCCGCGCAACCCGGACGTGGCCGGCAACGCCAACCCGGCGTCGAACTGACCGAACGGAAGAACAGAGGACACATGCCCAAGACCAAAACGCACAGTGGTACGTCCAAACGGTTCCGGCGCACGGGAACCGGGAAGATCATGCGCCAGAAAGCCAACCGTCGACACCTACTTGAGCACAAACCGACCAGACGGAAGCGCCGGCTGGCCGGCCGAACCGAGGTGTCGGCCCACGACACCAAGCGGGTCAAGGCGATGCTGGACGGCTGACCGGTTCGCCGAAGCCAGCGCACAGCCAGTACGCCCCAACGAGAATAGGAACACCCATGGCACGCGTGAAACGGGCAGTCCATGCCCACAAGAAGCGGCGCACCGTTCTGAAGGCCTCGCGAGGCTATCGCGGCCAGCGGTCCAGGCTTTACCGCAAAGCTAAAGAGCAGCAACTACATTCACTGAACTACGCCTACCGTGACAGGCGTGCCCGCAAAGGCGAATTCCGCAAGCTGTGGATCTCGCGGATCAACGCCGCAGCTCGGTCCAACGACATCACCTACAACCGGCTGATCCAAGGCCTCAAGGCGGCCGGCGTCGAGGTGGACCGCAAAAATCTGGCCGAGATCGCGGTGAGCGACCCGCAGGCGTTCAGCGCGCTGGTCGAGGTAGCTAGGGCCGCGCTGCCCGAGGACGTCAACGCACCCTCCGGCGAGGCTGCCTGAGCCCTGCCGGGATGCTCACCGAACGCTCGGCTCGAGTGGCCGCAGCGGTCAAGTTGCACCGGCACGTCACCCGTCGGCGCACGCAGCGTTTCCTCGTCGAGGGTGCCAACTTGGTCGAGGCAGCGGCGCGGCGCGGGTTGGTCCGAGAGATCTTCGTTACCGAACCGGCAGCGCGGCGCCACAGCGCGTTGCTGGCCGCACCGGGCATTCCGGTGCATCGGGTCACCGAGCGCGCCGCGAAAGTGTTGTCTGACACCGTGACCCCAGCGGGGTTGGTCGCGGTATGTCAGCTTCCCGCGCCGGAGCTGGACCGACTGCTAGCTGAGGCACCGCGTCTAGCGGCGGTCGCGGTGGGCGTCGGCGAGCCGGGGAACGCCGGGACGTTGATCCGCCTCGCCGATGCGATGGGCGCCGACCTGGTGATCCTGACCGGACGCAGTGTGGACCCGTACAACGGGAAATGCCTGCGTGCTTCGGCTGGCAGTATCTTCAGCATCCCGGTCCTCGTTGCCGCGGATGCGGGAGACGCCGTCGCCGTGCTTCGCGATGCGGGGTTGCAGGTGTTGGCGACCGCGGTGGACGGCGAGCTGTGTCTCGACGACGCCGAGCGGTTGCTCGCCCGCCCCACCGCCTGGCTGTTCGGCGCCGAAGCTCACGGATTGCCAACCGACATCTCGGCGTGCGCAGACCATCGGGTGCGGATCCCGATGTCCGGCGGCGCGGAAAGCCTCAACGTGGCCGCGGCCGCGGCGATCTGCCTATACCAAAGCGCCCGGGCGCACCGGCGCGGGCCGACCGAGTAACCAGGTTCGGCTGACGTCACTGGGCTGCGCCGAGCCGGCGGCCGCACCCTGCGGCGGTCCGCCCCATCTGAGTGTGCGGCTACGGCGTTGACCGTGCATCCAGGGCGGCTGCACGGCTGAACCACCGCCGTGAACGCACAATCAAACCGATGCGCTCACGCCATCGGCCAACCGCTGCGACCCGCCGCTAAGCGGCGCTGGGCGGCGCCGCACGCAGCATCCCGGCCAACGAGAAAGTCGAGTGCACCAACGATCCGGCCCGCTCGATCAACGACTTGCGCCGCGGCGGCGGCAGGTAGTGCATCCCGTTGTCGCGCCGGTCTTTCGGCGGCGCCATGAACCACGGTGCCTCCTGCAGCGGCGTGTCGGCCGGGATCTTGCCCTGTTCGCGTCGGTAACCGGCCAGCGCACGTGGGTGCAGCCGGATCTCCTCGGGCACGAACTGAAACGCCAGCTCGACGAACTTGCCGAACAACCGGAACAGCACCTCGTCGCCGTCGTTCCAGTGCATGCCGCCTTTCTCTCGGACGATCGGGTCGAACAACCCGGTCGCAATCCAGCGTTGAGCGGCCAGCATCGGCTTGAACATCTGGTCCCAGACCGGCGTCGGCATCAGTACAAACCACGGCTTAGGAATCCGCATGTTCAGGATGTCGTGGGCCGCTTTGGTGATCTCGAGATCGTCGCGGCAGATCCGGTCCCAGTACTCCAGGAAGTCCTCCCAAGAGGCGGGCACCGGACGCATGCTCATGCCGTACATCCGGTACCACTGCACATGCTCGTCGAACAGCTGATGCTTCTCCGCTTCGGTCAGCCCGCCGCAGAAGTACTCACCCAGCTTGATCACCATCATGAAGAAGGTGGCGTGCGCCCAATAGAACGTGTCAGGGTCAAGCGCGTGGTAACGTCGCCCCTTCGAGTCGACGCCCTTGATGTCGTGATGCCAGTCGCGCATCGCCTCGGCGGTCTGTTGAGCGCGTTCGCCGTCGTAGACCACGCCCATGATCGGGTACACCGACCGGGACACCCGCTGCAGGGGCTCGCGCCACAGGCTGGAGTGCTGCTCGACGGCGGCGCCCAGCCCGGGATACATGTTCTCGATCGCACCGATCCACATGCCCATCAGCCCGGTACGGATGTCGCCGAAGTATTTCCAGGTCAGCGAGTCGGCGCCGAGTGGTTCGGGCGCTATGGCCGCTTTGCCGCGCGCGGGGGTGGGCTTGACAGACGTCGTCGGCGTGGGGTCCATCACATCTCCTGTCCTGGCGAACCTGCCTCATAACCATAATTGTGACAACAGCCGTAGTCGATAACCGGCAGCGGTCGGGGTGCGTCGTGTCGCAGATGCGTCAGCGAGGCCGGGCTTGGCCGCGCAGATGGGCGCTGTGGGTGGCCGACACCACTGCGTCGTGCATTGCCGGTGCTGCTCAACCCGATTTACCCTGGTCGAAATGGCGATCGAGCGGTTCGACCGGCGGTTCGGCGTGCTCGAGAAGGCGGAAGACATGCCGGATCCAGTCCCATCGCGGCGGCGTTCCCGATTTTCGGTGGACGGTGTGGCGAGCTGGTTGCGCAGCACCAACAACAGTGATCAGATGATCGACCTGATCCGCCGAGCCCGACGCGTCCTGCCCGGTGATCCGGAATTCGGCGATCCGCTGTCTACCGCCGGAGACGGCGGCCCGCGTGCCGCGGCGCGGGTGGCGGACCGGCTGATGAGCGAGCGTGCCGCGGCGTCGCGCGAGGTCAGCCTGGGTGCGCTGCAGGTGTGGCAGGCACTGGCCGAGTGGTTTTCCGGTCAACCGGCGAACGCTGAGGCGACGCTCGTTTTCACCGACCTGGTCGGTTTCTCGACATGGTCGTTGCGGGCCGGGGACGACGCCACCTTGACGCTGCTCCGTCGGGTGGCCCGGGCGATCGAGCCGCCGTTGCTCGACGCCGGCGGACGCATCGTCAAACGGATGGGTGACGGCATCATGGCGGTGTTTCGCGACCCCTTGGTCGCGGTGGGCGCGGTGCTCACGGCCCAAGACGCGATCAGGTCCGTCGAGGTGAACGGTTACCGGCCCCGTATGCGCGTCGGGATCCACACCGGTCGGCCACAGCGGTTGGCCGACGACTGGCTCGGTGTGGACGTCAACATCGCGGCAAGGGTGGTGGAGCGGGCGGTGCGGGGCGGCATCGTGGTGTCCAGCGCGACGCTGGACCGGATTGACCGATCCGAGCTGGACGCCTTGGGTGTGGTGCCGAGGCGGGTGCGTCGGCAGGTGTTCGCGCCCAAACTCGCCGGTGTCCCCGAGGATCTGGTGATGTA
>CAZPZQ010000097.1:9319-11015 GCA_964590745.1 uncultured Mycobacterium sp.
CGCAGCGGAACCGATTCCTGACCGCCAGTCCGTCAGGGCAAGCCGAGCAGGTCCTGCCAGATGAATTGCGTTGAGCCGACCACGATCTGCTCGGGAATTTCGATCAGCAGCTGGTTGATACCGAAGTAGAAGTCACCGAGGGCGTCGACCAGGTGGCCTTGGAATAGCTGGTCCACGCTCTGGGTCATGGAGGTGACGAACTCTTGGAGGTGGGCTGCCACCCCGGCGAACATGTCCGGGTTGACCGCGATTGCGGCGGTGTGTCCGATACCGTCGAACAGGTTGTCACCGGTCAGTAGGCCGACCACGCCGAGGGCAATGTTCTGCGGTATTGCCATGGCGTTCGCCAGACTGTTGATCCCCTCGTGCACAGCGTCGGCGAGTTGGAACTGGGTCAGTGCGGTGAGGGCATTCCAGGCGCCCGTCAGGATGTGCTCGAAATTGAATCCCAGCGAGTTGAAGAAATCGGAGTTGGCCAGGATTACCGGAGCGGCCGCGTGCGGGATGTCGGCGAAGTCGGCTACCGCGGCGGTGGTCAGTTCCACCGCGACGGCTCCGACCTCTGGCAGGTTGAGCACCGGCGAGGCCACCGGTGCGACGGCGACGAGACCTGCGCCAGCCACTGCAGCGGCAACCCCGGCGCCGAAAGCGGGGCGTAGGACTAGTTCCATGGTTACCTCTCTGAGCTGTGCCGGCGAGCCGATATCCCGCCGGCCTGGACGGGTCAAGGATCTGACGTTGTCCGGCGGACAACATCCGCTAAAGCGCGTAGAAAACTCCGGGAGGGGGTCGTATATCCGTTCCAGCGGCCGCTGGGCGTCGGCTGGGCCGCGCTCGGCAGGTTTGCGCGCCACCAAGGAGCCGTGCGGAACGGCAGCCCGGATAGGATTTGCACTTGCGTCACATCCGGGTCACGAACCCCCCGGATCGCAGCCGGCCCGCGGCCGGTGGTGTCCGACCAGCCCGAGCCAGCAAGGAGAGTCGCGCCGCGTGGGCGATCAACCCGCTGAAACACCCGACCCGTCCGTCGTGTCGGATGCGGTGCTGACCGCAGCGGTCGACGCGGCGCGCCAGGCGTTTGCTCGAGCGGCGAATCTCGAGGACTTGGCCCGGGCGAAAACAGCCCACCTGGGCGATCGCTCGACGCTGGCAACGGCGCGGCAATACCTGGCGAAGCTACCTAAGCCGGAGCGGGCCGACGCCGGTCGCCGGGTCAACGCCGCCCGAACCGAAGCGCAGCAGAGCTTTGACGAGCGACTCGTCGTGCTGCGCGCCGAGCGGGACACCGCCGCGCTGGCAGCTGAAAGCGTCGACGTGACGCTGCCGTCGACCCGCCGGCCGCCCGGCGCCCGCCATCCGATCACCCAACTGGCCGAACACATCGCCGACGCCTTCGTGGCGATGGGTTGGGAACTGGCCGAAGGCCCCGAGGTCGAAGCCGAACACTTCAACTTCGACGCGCTGAACTTCCCGGTCGATCACCCGGCCCGCAGCGACCAGGACACCTTCTCGATCGCGCCGCCGGGCTCCCGACAGGTGCTGCGCACCCACACCTCGCCGGTGCAAATCCGTGCCCTGCTGGAGCGTGACCTGCCGGTGTACATCATCTCCATCGGTCGCACGTTTCGAACCGACGAACTGGACGCCACGCACACCCCGGTGTTCCACCAGGTCGAAGGCTTGGCGGTGGACCGCG
>CAZPZQ010000098.1:0-11011 GCA_964590745.1 uncultured Mycobacterium sp.
TCACCCACGGTCGGATCAAGACGACCGAGCCGAAGGCGCGGGCATTGCGGCCGTACGCCGAGAAGCTGATCACCCACGCCAAGAAGGGCACGCTGCACAATCGGCGCGAGGTGCTCAAGAAGATCCGGGACAAAGACGTGGTGCATTCGCTGTTCGCCGAGATCGCGCCGCACTTCGCCGACCGCGCCGGCGGCTATACCCGCATCATCAAGGTCGAACCGCGCAAAGGCGACAATGCGCCGATGGCGGTGATCGAGTTGGTTCGGGAGAAGACGGTGACCTCGGAGGCCGAGCGGGCTCGTCGGGCCGGCGGGTCGAAGGCGACGGCCAAGCCTGCTTCGGCGGAGGAGCCGGCTCCGGCGGAGGAGCCGGTGGCCACGGCTGCGGCTGAGCCGATGGTGGACCAAGCCGAGGCCTCCGAGGCCGAGGCCCAGAACGCCGACGAGGCGGTTGAGGACGCCGACCAGTCCTGAGACGGTGGTCGACTCGATTCGGCTTCGGCTCGAGATTGCCTACGACGGCACCGAATTCGCCGGCTGGGCGGTGCAGTCCGGGCAACGCACGGTTGCCGGGGTGCTCGACGAGGCGCTGTCGACGGTGTTCCGGACGCCGGTGCGGTTGTTCGGCGCAGGCCGCACCGACACCGGGGTGCATGCCGCCGGTCAGGTCGCACATGTCGACGTTCCGGTGTCGGTGCTGAGCCACGCGTATCCACGCACCCCGCGCGACAGCGACCACGAATTCGGCGCGCTGGTGCGACGATTGGCCCGCTTCCTGCCGCCCGATGTCCGGGTGCTGGCGGTTTCGCGGGCTGCGGCCGGGTTCGACGCCCGGTTCTCGGCGCTGCGGCGGCACTACGTCTACCGACTGTCCACCGCGCCCTACGGGGTGAGACCCCAAGAGGCACGCTACGTTACGGCCTGGCCGCGGGCGCTGGACGTCGACGCGATGGCCGCGGCGTCAGCGGGGCTGGTCGGGCTGCACGATTTTGCGGGGTTCTGCCGGCACCGCGACGGCGCCACCACCATCCGCGACCTGCAGCGGCTGGACTGGGCCGAAGACGGTGAGCGGATCACCGCGCATATCACCGCGGACGCGTTCTGCTGGTCGATGGTGCGCTCCCTGGTGGGCGCACTGCTGGTGGTCGGTGAGCACCGGCGTACGGCGGCGTGGTGTCGCGAGTTGCTGGCACTCACCCACCGCTCCAGCGATTTCACCGCTGCACCGGCGCACGGGCTCACCCTCGCGGCCGTCGACTACCCGCCCGATGATCAGTTAGCCGCCCGAGCCAGCGCCACCCGCGGCCTGCGCAGCTGATCTCTTCTGCCGCGAAGGTGCACATCTGTACGGCACTTCACCGGTTTTCGCGTACAACCATGCACGCTCGCGACAGGTGGTTAGCCGCTAGAGGCGGGAGGCGACGAAGGCGGCGGCCTGGTTGGTCATGCCGGCCTGGACGTACTGGGTGTGCGCATTCCAGTTGCGGCCGTCCGAACATACCGGGTCACTGCCGCTGCACAGGTCGATGGTCTTGCCGGTGTACTGCGGACTGGCCAGGGCCAGCACATTGCCCAGCCGCTTCGACGGGTTGCCGAACAGGACCACCGCGGCGACCCGGTCCGACGCCTGCGGCGACAGCGGTTGGCTGAGGCTGATCCCGGCTACCGGCACGGCGGTCACGATGTCCATCACCGCGGCGCCCTGCGAGTAGCCGCCCAGCACCAGTCGGGTGTCCGGACAGGTGTCCACCAGGTGTTGGATGCGGCCGGTGACGTCGTTGGCGCCGCCGGTGGCTTGCAGGAAGTTGTAGTCGGCCGGGTAGTTCACCCCGTAGGCCGCGATCGCCTTGTCCGGAACCTTGGCCCGCAGCGCGCTGACGAACGCGTTACCCACCTTGCCGATACCGGGCGGCTCGCCGGTGCCTCGGGCGAACAGCACTTCGGCGTCCGGGCACGGCTCGGCAGATGCCGTCGCCGGCGGCGGCATGCCAGACATGATGGACAGTCCCGCCGCGATCAGAAAAGCGGCGAGCGCAACCAGACGGAGCGGCTTCACACCGCACGATGCTAAACGACAAAAGTATTGGCTATCTAAACAATCTCTAAAGTTGCGGTTTAGACCTTAGTTGGCCAGGGCGGGCGGCCCGACAATTCCGCCCTGCAGCCGGCCGGCGACGAAATTCGCGGCCTGGCTAGTGAACGCGGGCACGTAGCCGTCGGTGTGGTCGCTCCACATGTTGCCGGGGCCCTCGTGGCAGATCGGGTCGCCCGGGTTGCACAGGTCGATTGCCTTGGACGCGAACAACGGGCTGTTGCTGCTGATTCCGCCGCCCATCCGGACGGCCGCGTTACCGAACGTCGCCACCGCAGCCACCTGATCGGCGTACTCGGCCGGCAGTGCGCTGCCCCAGCCGATCCCGCCTATCGGCGTTGCGGTGACAATGTCCATCACCGACGCGCCCTGCGAGTATCCGCCCAACACCAACTTGGTGGCCGGGCAGTTAGCGGCCATGTCTTTGACATGCTTGATCACGTCATTGGCGCCGTCGCCGCCATGCAGCTGCAATCGGCTGGCGGCGTAGTTCACCGGGTACACCCCGACGCTCTGCGAAGTCTGTTGGCGCAGAGCGTCGATGAAGGCTTGGCCGACCCGGCCGACGCCGGGCGGCTCGCTGGTGCCGCGGGCGAAGATGACTTCCGCGTCGGGGCAGTCGTCGGCGCCCGCCGCCGGGACCGCGGACGGTAGCATGCTCGGCGCGGCCAGCAGTGCGGCTGCGGTGATCAGAGCCGCTGCGCACAGCACCGTCCACCGGGCGTAACGCCGGGACAGCGCTCGGACCAACCGATTGAAAGGCATGCCGGGATCCTACCGATCGGCTGCGACGACGCCCGTCGACACCCGATCGGCGAGTAACGCCTGTGGATCGTTGATCACGGCCACCCGACCGGCCGGCCTACCGTCGACCACGACCAAATCGGGAGGCAGTCATGGCGGCACAACCGTCCACCCAGTTGCAGGCCAGCGGCCACCGATATGTGTTGCGTCGGCTCGAGCGGGCGCTGCTGCACGGAAACGTGCGGCCGATGCACCAGCCCCCGCGCGTCCGGTCGTCGCTGGCGTTCGGCGCTCTCGTGGCGGCCGCCACGCTGGCCGGTTGCGCAGTACTGGCGATGTTGCCAACGGCGCCACCGCCCACAGCTGAGCCGCCGGTACCGCTCTTAATCGACCGCGCCGGACACCGGTAGCCGGCCCAGCCGGCGGTGCAGGGCTCGTCCGGCCAGCACCACCACCAGCACGGTGAGCAAGGCGGCCGCACCGTTGAGGGCGGCGCGCCGACCGCTCGGCTCTGATGTCGGTGTCGGCGTCGGCGTGGTCGGCGCCTGGTCAACTTGCGGGATACCGGCTTTCGGCGGTGTGTCGGTGCCGACGGCGGCCAACGGGTCGACCGCACCGCTGCCGACCAAGTCATCGCGGCCGCCGGGTGGATGGTGCGCGGTCGCTTTGATGCGATCCATCACCTGGTGCGGTGTCCAATCCGGAAAGCGGGACCGAAGCAACGCCGCCAAGCCGCTGACCACCGCCGCGGCGTAGCTGGTTCCATAGATTGGCTCTGAGCGGCCTTGCTCGCCAAGGCTGTTCGCCAGCGCATCGCCGACCGGGCTCAGCGACAGCACCGCCTCGCCGGGCGCGGCGACATCGACCCACCGGCCGGGCAGCGTGAAAGCCGACGGGGCGCCGTCGGCGTCCACCGAGCCGACGGTGAGCACGTACTCGTCGTACCAGGCTGGGCTGACCACCACCGCGCCGCTGGCCCGGCCGGTTTCATCGCCTCGGGTGGGGCAGTGGCCGGCATCGCCGGTATTGCCCGCCGGGGTGACGACGACCGCGTGCTTGACGTCTACCGCGTAGGCCAGCGCGGCGCCCAGGGCCCGGTCGTCCAGCCCGGAGTCGGCGGCCTGGCAGGCCACCGACGAAACATTGATCACCGAAGCGCCCAGGTCGGCAGCTGTTCGCACCGCCTTGGCCAGCGTTTCGACGTCACCGACGCCGGCCTGGGCGGGATCGGCGACCGGGCCGAAGATATTGCTGGACTGACGAATGGCGAGCACCGTCGCCGCCGGGGCCACACCACTGAACCGGTTCCCACCCGGATCGGGTGTGGCGGCGATGACCCCGGCCACCAGGGTGCCATGCCCGTCGCAGTCCACGGTGCCGTCACCGCGGGCCACGTAGTCGCCGCCGCCCGCCAAGCCGGCCAGCCGGCGGTGCGGTGAAACCCCGGTGTCGATGACCGCGACCCGCTGGCCGGTGCCACGGCTGAGCGGCCACACCGCCGGCAGGTCGAGACGGTCCAACTGGCTGGGCGCGTCGGTGAGTTGCGGGTCGAAACCCGGCACCGTGCACACCGCCCGCTGCACGGTCGGCTGCGGCGGGCTCGCCGGCGCCGCGGCGGGCAGCAGCGTGTTGTCGATCGGCGGGGGTGACACCGGGGCTGCCGTCGCCGAGCCGGCGCACTGCGATACCGCGGCCAGCGCCGTCACCGCCGCGGCCCGGCTCAACCGTCCCGGGCGACGCGTCACCGCAGAGCCAGCCCCCGTACCGCGCCGTAGCAGCCGCAGACCCAGCACGCCACCGGCAGCACTGCGGCCAACACCGGGTACTCCGCCAACTCGATACCGCGGCGAGCGGTCGGGGACAGCTCCGGCCGGCCGAACCCGACATACAGCGCACCCCCCGCCAGCGTCCCGGCCGCTGCGCACCACCACAGCCGATGTTGCGGAACGGCGGCCGCCCCGGCCGCCAAAGCCGCGCCGAGCGCGACGATTCCACCGGCCGCAAGGACCGCGACATGGCGGCGGTCGCTGTGCCAACGAGCCCGCAACAACAGCGCCACACCCGTTACCCCGGCGACGGCGACACCACCGAAGCGCGGCCCCTCGCCGACCTGCGCCCCGATCGCCACGCCCAGCGCGCCCAGCGCGGCCGTCGCCGAGAAGGCGGCGACCAACCCGGTCAGCACGCGGTGGGCATGGACCGTTGCGCCATCCGATCCGGCCGCCGCCGGGAAATAGGTCCCGCGAGACAGGCCCGCGAGGACGATGGACAGCCGAGCAGCCATGTGCAACAAGCCGATTGACACCGCAGCACCGGCCGCGAAGATCACCTGGGGTGAAACCCGAGCCAGCACAGCCGCCAACGCGCCGGCGGTGCCGAACACCGCTAGGCAGCAGAACGCGATCATGGTCGGCTCGGCGGCACCAAGCTGCACCGCGAGCATCGTCACCGTCGTCGCCGCGGCGGCGGCCAACAATAGATTTGGAGCCCCCGGCCCGCCCGGCACCGCCACGAACCCGGCCACCGCGGCCAGCCACCCGGCCACCAGACCGCCGGCGCACCTCGCCGCCCGCGCAGTATACGGCCGCATCGTAGCCCGCACGGTCGCCGCTACCTGTTCGGCGGGATCGTCGAAACGCGGCGCCGGCAGCTCATCGAACGTGCGGCTCAACAACAGCACTGTACCATCCTGAATGCCATGCTGCGCCAGGGTTTTCGCGCTGTCCAACGCTGTCGCGCCGGGCAGCGACAACCGGTACGGCGCGGCCGGCCGATCAGGGTGTCGGCTAGCTTCGCGGGCGGCCAGGATGTCCACCACCGACGGCAACAGCGCCGCGATCGGCACGGCAGCCGGCAGCGCCAAATCCAGTTGCCCGCAGTCGGCGTGCAGCGACACCCGACACAGTCGCGGGCCCCGATGTGTCACTGTCCACCTCCCGCAGCTGGCTTTCTGCCGGGGCACGCTAGCGCAACGCTCCCGGCCATGCGTCCGGCATTCCACAACCGACTTGCCGTCGATCCCGAACCTGCCTAGCGTGCTGCCGCAAGCGATACCGTGCCGCGCCCGACCGGGGAGGCCACCATGACCGAACGCGGTAACCCAACCGCAACTGTCGTCTTCGCGCGACCGAACCGAACCCCGGTGCCACCCGTTGTCACCGCCGATGTCGCCGTCGCCCCGCCGCCGCGACTGCCGCGACAGACCCGCGGCGCGGCACTGGCTCGGCTGCTGCCGATGGTTGTGGCCGGCGCAATGATCCCCATCGTGGCCGTCGCCTACCGAACCGGTGCGGCCACCGCACGGAACCCGATCTTCATGCTCTTCCCGCTGATGATGTTGGTGTCGATGATCGTCACTGTGCTGACCGGGTGGAACCGCCGGCACGGCGCTGAACTCGACGCGGACCGCGACGATTACCTGGACTACTTGAGCGGCCTGCGCGAGGCCATCACCGAAACGACGACAGCGCAACATCGTTCGCTGAACTGGTGCCATTCCCGCCCCGATGCGCTGTGGACGCTGGCCGGCGGACCGCGGATGTGGGAACGCCGGCGCGGCGATGCTGACTTCGGCCGGATTCGAATCGGAGTCGGACCGGTTCAGCCGGCCACCCGAGTAGTCGGCCCACAAACCGACCGCGCCGCCCGGGTCGACCCGGTAACCGATACCGCGCTGCGCCGCTTCGTGCACACCCACGCGACGATTCCCGACGCGCCGGTCACCATCGCGCTGTTCGGCTTGACCGCCCTCACCCTGGACGGTGAGGCGACCCGGGTCCGCGAGTTGGTGCGGGCCATCATCTGCCAGGTCGCCATGCTGCACGGCCCCGACCTGGTATCGATCGTCGCATTGGTCGACGAGAGCAACCGGGAGCGATGGGATTGGCTGAAATGGCTACCGCACCACCAGCATCCGCTCGCCGCCGACGCCGTGGGCCCGGCCCGCATGGTGTATCCCAGCCTGGCCACCGGCCACAGCGCGCTGACCGGACTACCGCACGACCGGCATCTGGTTGTGGTGGTCGACGGCGGCGCCGTCGACGGGTCCGACCGGTTACCGACGGGTGTGACAGTTGTCCGCATCGGCGGGGACGGTGCCGGTCCGACGGCCGAATCCGCCTTGACGCTGCGGGTGGCGGGTGCGGCAGTGACGGCCTGCCGCCCGGACGGCGAGGCGGTACTGGGCCGCGCGGATCGGCTGGACGAAACCGACGCGCTGGTCTGCGCCCGTCGACTGGCCGGCTACCGGATCGACACCGGTGCCGGCGGGCAACGGCACTGGGCTGACTTGATCGGTATCGACGACGTGTGCCGGTTCGACCCGGCCGTCCGGTGGGCCGGCAGGGCACCCGCCGATCGGCTGCGCATTCCGGTCGGCAGCACCGACGGCGGAAAAACGGTGCTGCTCGACATCAAAGAAGCTGCCGAGAACGGGATGGGCCCGCACGGGTTGTGCATCGGCGCCACCGGGTCGGGCAAATCGGAGTTGCTGCGAACCATCGCCCTGGGGATGATGGTCCACCATTCGCCGGAGGTGCTGAACCTGGTGCTGGTCGATTTCAAGGGCGGCGCCACCTTCCTCGGTATGGCGGGTGCCGCCCACGTCGCCGCAGTGATCACCAACCTCGCCGACGAAGCGCCGCTGGTCGCCCGGCTGCACGACGCGCTCTCCGGTGAGCTGAACCGACGTCAAGAACTGCTGCGCAGCGCGGGCAATTTCGACAGCCTGGCCGGATACGAGCAGGCACGCCGGTCGGGCGCACCGCTGGCGCCGCTGCCCGCGTTGTTCGTCATTGTCGACGAGTTCTCCGAACTGCTGAGCCAGCACCCGGATTTCGTCGACGTCTTCGTGGCGATCGGCCGGCTGGGCCGCTCCCTGGGCATCCATCTCCTGCTGGCCAGTCAGCGGCTCGACGAAGGGAGGCTGCGCGGACTGGACGCCCACCTGTCCTATCGGGTGTGCCTGAAAACCCTGTCCGCCAACGAATCACGAATGGTGCTGGGCGTACCGGACGCCTACCAGTTGCCCAACACGCCGGGACTGGGCTATCTGCGCTCGCCGGCCGGCGAGGTGACCCGCTTTCAGGCCGCGTTGGTCTCCGGGCCGTGTCCCGACACCGAGCCGGCGCCCGCCGGCGCGCACCAGCCGGCGACGGCACAGTTATTCGCTGCCGCGCCGTGCGGTCAGGTCACCTCCGCCGAACCGGCACCCGGCGGTGCGGCAGATGCTCGTACCGTCTTGCAGACGGTGCTGGACCGGCTGATCGGACACGGCCCGCCGGCCCGCCGGGTGTGGTTGCCGCCGCTGGACGCGTCGCCGACCCTGGACAGCCTGCTCGGCGCCGAATGCGACGCCGATCGCGGTGGTGGCAGCGGCGAACTGGTGGTGCCGATCGGCATCGTCGATCGGCCGTTCGACCAGCGGCATGACCCGATGCTGGTCGATTTACGCGGAGCCGCAGGGCATGTGGCGATCGTCGGTGCACCGCAATCGGGCAAGTCGACCGCGTTGGCCACCCTGGTCACCGCGCTGGCCGCCACCCACCCCCCGGACCGGGTGCAGTTCTACGGTCTGGATTTCGGCGGCGGAACGCTGACGTCGCTGCGCGGGCTGCCCCAGGTGGGCTCGGTGGCGACCCGGTCCGAACCCGAGGTGATCCGGCGCACCATCAGCGAGATGGAGTCGGTTATCGCCACCCGGGAGGCGCTGTTTCGCGAACACGCCGTCAGCTCGATGGAGCACTATCGGCGGCTACGAGCCGAACGTGACCGGTTCCGTGCCGCCGACCGGTTCGGCGACGTTTTCTTGCTCATCGACGGCTGGGCGGGCCTGTGCCAGCAGTTCGACACGCTGGAGACGCAAATCACCGCACTGGCCAGTCGAGGGCTGTCATTCGGTGTGCACCTGGTGTTGTCAGCGTCGCGGTGGGCCGAGATCAGACCCGGCCTGCGCGATCAGATCGGCACCCGCATCGAGTTGCGGTTGGGTGATCCGGCCGATTCCGAACTGGGCCGCAAGCAGGCGCACCGGGTACCACCGGACAAACCCGGTCGCGGGCTCACCAGCGACGGGCTGCACATGCTCATCGCGCTGCCCCGGCTGGATTCGGCGGCGCAGCCCGGTGAGCTGCTGCGCCGCCGATACGGCGACGCGGCGGCGCCGCCGGTGCCGCTGTTGCCGACCCTGGTGCACCGGCACGCCCTGAACGGCCCGGCCGGCGACCGGCGTCCGCTGTTGGGTATCGAAGAACACGGATTGCAGGCTGTCACCCTCGATTTCGGCCGCCAACCGCATCTGCTGATCCTGGGCGACAACGAGTGCGGCAAAACGTCGGTGCTGCGGCTGCTCTGTGCTGAGCTGACCAGAACGTGCACCGCCGCGCAGGCCGAACTGGTGCTGGTCGACTACCGCCGCGGCCTACTCGGCGCCGTCAGGTCAGATCGGTTGGCCGGCTACGCAGTATCGGCCGGTGCGCTGTCCGCGCTGTTGCCCGGCTTGCTGGATCGGCTGGCGGCTCGCATGCCCGGCCCGGACGTCACCCGCCAACAACTCGCGAACCGGACCTGGTGGTCCGGCCCGGACATCTACCTACTGGTCGACGACTACGACCTGGTGGCCGCCGTCGCCGGCAACCCGCTGACCGCACTGCTCGACTACCTGCCGCACGCTACCGATCTCGGGCTGCACCTGGTGGTGGCCCGGCGCAGCGGGGGAGCCGCCCGAGCGGTGTACGAGCCGGTGCTGGCCGCACTGCGCGACCTCGGCGCCATGGGGCTGATGTTGAGCGGCAGCCCCGATGAAGGGCCGCTGATCGGCTCCGTCCGACCGGTGTCGCTGCCGCCCGGGCGCGGCACCCTGGTCACCCGGGCGGGCGGCGAACAACTCGTCCAGGTGGCCTGGATTCCGCCGCCGTGACCGGACACCGGTGCGTCATCGAAGCCGGCCCCGGCACGATTCGCCGACTCTGTTGCGGCGGCACCGGCCAATCGGCAAAGCCGAGCTTGGCCGCTGTGGCGTTGGACTGCCTCGACGACCCGGTGGCGCTGATCGACGGGCAACCCGTCGACGTCGCCGAACTGTGGCGCGCCGTGCTGCGATCACTGTCCTGCCCGGCGCGTGCGGAACCGAAATCGGTGCAGATCATCCACCCGTCATGGTGGTCGACCGCCCGGGTCCAACTTGTTGTGGGCGCCGCGAAGGCACTGGCCGACGACGTCGGCGCCCGGCCCCGATCTAAGCTACTGGCCGGTGCCGCAGCGGATTCCACCGGCAGGGTCATCGTCGAAGTCGCCGCCCGGCTGGTGGCCATCACCGCCGCGGGCACCGTCGCCGAACCGCGCGTCGGCACCCCGGACGACGTGGCCGGCGCCGTGCTGCGTCGCATCGTCGCGTCGACCCACGGCACCGCAGTGGTGCTGATCGACGCCCCGGACGGCGTCCATGGAGCCGCCGCACTCGCGACGATGATCGCCGAGCGGCTTCGGGACTCGGCGGTCCACTATCGCGTCGAATTGCTGGACGACACCGGAGTTGCCGCGCTTGGCGCGGCAGAACGGCCCGCGGTCACCGCGCCGCCGCAGCCGGAACCGGTGCCCGCCGCTGATCCAGCACCGCGGCGAAAGCCGGTGCTGCTCGCCGCCGCCGTCGCACTGACCGCCGGTAGCGCCTTACTGGGCACCGGAGTCCCCGCCGGTCACGATGGCGCCGCGCCGGCCCCCGAGGAGCTGCCAGCGACGTTTCTGGTCGAGGGCCGGGTGGCGCTGCAGGTGCCGGAACACTGGCCGGTGCGGCGGATCACCGCCGGGCCCGGATCGGCGCGAGTGGAGATAGCCTCACCATCAGACCCACAGGTGATACTGCACATGACCCAGTCACCGGTTGCCGGCGGAACCCTGGCGTCCGCCGCGGAGGCGATGAACGTCGCTGTGCAGCAAGCCAATGCGGCTGAGAAGACGGAAGTCTTCGTCGACTTCGACCCGTCCGGCCAGTCGGCGGGCCGGCCGGCGATCACCTATCGGGAGCTGCGCGGGGCGCACCACGTCGACTGGGTGGTGCTGGTCGATACCGCGGTGCGGATCAGCATCGGCTGTCAGCATCGACCCGGCGACGCCGACGCGGTGCGCGCCGTTTGCGAGCAGGCGGTGCGCTCGGCCCGGGCGCTGTCCTGAACTTAGG
>CAZPZQ010000099.1:0-10964 GCA_964590745.1 uncultured Mycobacterium sp.
CAAGGACATGGCCAGCTTGCTGGAAGAACGCGGGGTGCCGGTCAAGTACGCCATCCACCCGGTGGCCGGCCGGATGCCCGGGCACATGAACGTGCTGCTCGCGGAGGCCGACGTCGAATACGACGTGATGAAAGAGATGGACGACATCAACGACGAGTTCACCCGCACCGACGTCGCCGTCGTCATCGGCGCCAACGACGTCACTAATCCGGCCGCCCGGGAAGACACGTCCAGCCCGATCTACGGCATGCCGATCCTCAACGTGGATCAGGCCAAGTCGGTGATCGTGCTCAAGCGGTCGATGAGTTCGGGCTTCGCCGGCATCGACAATCCGCTGTTCTACGCCGACGCCACCACCATGCTGTTCGGTGACGCCAAAAAGTCAGTGACCGAGGTGACCGAGGAACTCAAAGCGCTGTAAACCGGTGGTGGCGTTAAACCGGGGGATAGTGCGGTGGCGGGTAGCCCTGCCCATCAACCACTCCGCGAAAACCCCAAGGCACGAACCTGAACCACCACTCGATCTCGTCTGAACCGTCGTAATCCGGGTTCGGATCAAAGGGAACCATCACGCGCCGCCTCTCGATTTTTCACCCCTGATTCTAGTCGGCACGTCAACGGTGCGCCGCCGAACCTGCATACACTTCCAACCAGTTGATCGACGCACGATCCGATCGGGCCTGACGATAGCGAGTAGACATGCCGAATGCCAAGGACCTCGCTCAGGGCCTGTCCCGCCGCGAGGAGTTGCTGAAGGTTGCCACCAAGCTGTTCGCCGCCCGCGGCTACCACGGCACCCGGATGGACGATGTCGCCGACGTGGTCGGACTGAATAAAGCGACCGTCTACCACTACTACGCCAGCAAGTCGCTGATCCTCTACGACATCTATCAGCGGGCCGCCGAGCGCACGTTGGCCGCCGTGCATGACGATCCGTCCTGGACCGCTCGTGAGGCGCTGTATCAGTACACGGTGCGGCTGCTGGACCAGATCGCCGCCAACCCGGAGGGCGCTGCGGTGTATTTCCAGGAGCAGCCGTATATCACCGAGTGGTTCACCGATGAGCAGGTAGCCGAGATCCGGGAGAAGGAGGTCCAGGTCTACGAGCATGTGCACGGGCTGATCGACCGCGGCATCGCCAGCGGCGAGTTCTACGAGTGCGATTCGCACGTGCTGGCCCTGGGCTACATCGGGATGACGTTGTCCGCCTACCGGTGGATGCGGCCCAACGGCCGGCGCAGCGCAAAGGAGATCGCCGCCGAGTTTTCCACCGCACTGCTGCGCGGTTTGATCCGCGACGAGAAGATTCGGGTGCAGTCCCCGCTGGGCGTTTAACGGCCGGTCGTCAGATGTTTGTTCAGGAAGGCGATCTGATCAGCGACGGCACGCTCGAACGCGTCGCCGAGGTAGATCTCGAAATGGCCTTCCGGGTACAGCTTGACCTCGCCGCGCGGCGCCTTGGCCGCATAGCGCAACGTCGGCCGCGCCGGAGCGACCGAGTCGGCTTGGCACACCCCGAACAAGATCGGGCAGTGCACCTTCGCGGCCAGCCGGCCCGGCCGGTAGCCCAGCAGTTTCAAACCGAACCGCGCGGCGACCTCATTGGGCACCTCACCATCCGCGGGCAGCAACGCGAGATAGCCGGGGTAGGCGTCGGGGGTGGTCATCAGCGCGACTTCACCCGGTCGGCCCGCGGCCGGCACTGTCACCGGGGGCTTGCCCAGCCGGCCGGCGATCAGGTCGCGGATGGCCAGCATGCTGATACGGACCAGCACGCCCGGCTTGATCACCCGGGTGGAGGCGATGCCGTCGGTGAACGGACATTGGGCGACGACGGCCGCGATCCCGGAAACCCGGGCGGCCGTGGCGATGACGTGTCCGCCGGAAAACGACGTGCCCCACAGCGCGATTCGGCCGGCATCGACGCCGGACAGGGTTTTGGCGTACGCCACGGCGGCGGCCCAGTCGGCCAGTTGCATATCGATGTCGAGCACCTGCCGCGGCGCCCCGCCGCTGTCGCCGAAGTTGCGGTAGTCGAACACCAGACACGCGTAGCCGACGGCGGCGAACCGCTCAGCGTAGGCGTCCAGCCGCATGGTCCGCACCGCCCCCAGCCCGTGGGCCATGATCACCACCGGCGCGGCGCCATCCGGCGGCTTCGCCTCGGGTCGATACAGCCATGCGCTGACCAGATCAGCACCGGAACGGAACTGGACATCCTCGCGTGCGGCCATGGCTTAAGGTATCGCGCCGGTATCGCGGCCGGTCGCGAAGCCGGTGTGATACACCGACGACATGACCGCCCCTGTGCTGCAGCGCCTGGCCGCGGTGGTGGGTTCCCGCCACGTCAGCACCGATCCCGACGTGTTGGCCGACCGCAGCGTCGATTACACCGGCCGATACCGGGGCCGGGCCAGTGCGCTGGTGCGGCCCGGGTCGGCCGACGAGGTGGCCGCGGTGCTGGCGGCGTGCCGCGATGGCGGGGTGCACGTCACCGTTCAGGGTGGTCGCACGTCGCTGGTGGCAGGCACCGTGCCCGAGCATGACGACGTGCTGCTGTCCACCGAACGACTCAACGTCGTCGGCGACGTCGATACCGTCGAGCGGCGGGTGACCGCCGGTGCCGGTGCCACGCTGGCCGCGGTGCAGCACGCGGCGGCAGCGGTCGGACTGCTGTTCGGGGTCGACCTGACCGCTCGCGACACGGCGACGGTTGGCGGCATGGCGTCGACCAACGCCGGCGGGTTGTGCACGGTGCACTACGGCACCATGGGCGAGCAGATCGTCGGCCTGGACGTGGTGCTGCCGGACGGCACGGTGCTGCATCGGCACAGCCAGGTGCGCGCCGACAACACCGGTTACGACCTGCCCGGGCTGTTCGTCGGGGCAGAGGGCACGCTGGGCGTCATCACCGCACTGGATCTGCGGCTGCGACCCGCCCCGGCGCATCGGGTGACTGCGATATGCGGCTTTGCCGACCTCGACGCCCTGGTCGGTGCCGGAAGGATGTTTCGAGACCTCGACGGCATCGCGGCACTGGAACTCATCGACGCCCGGGCCACTGAGCTGACCGCTGAGCACCTCGGTGTGGCCGCGCCGGTGGCCGGAAAGTGGCTGCTGTTGGTGGAACTCGTCGGCGACCACGATCAAACCGGCCGCCTCGCCGGCCTGCTGCACGGGTTGCCGGTGTCCGGCGAGCCGGCCGTCGGCGTCGATGCGGCCGCCCGACAGCGGTTGTGGCGGGTGCGCGAAGCGGTGACCGATGTGCTGGGCTGTTACGGCCCGCCGGTGAAGTTCGACGTGTCGCTGCCGCTGGGCCAGGTCGCCGGGTTCACGACGGATGCCACCACGTTGGTGCAGCGACACGCCCCGGATGCGCTGTCGGTGCTGTTCGGGCATATCGGCGAGGGCAACCTGCACTTCAACGTGCTGCGCTGCCCGCCCGACCGGGAACCGGCCCTGTATGCGGCGATGATGCGGTTGATCGCCGACCGCGGCGGCAATGTCAGTTCCGAACACGGGGTGGGCAGCCGCAAGCGCGACTACCTCGGCATGTCTCGCCAACCCGCCGATATCGCCGCGATGCGCACCGTCAAGGCGGCGTTCGACCCGACCGGCTACCTGAACGCCGCGGTGCTGCTCGGTTGATGCCGACCCGGCCGGCGGTAACGTCCCCGTTGATGTTCTTCACCGCCACCCACCCCATGCATGGCCGCCGGTACCACCCCGAGTTGGCGGGTGGAGCCGGGGTCGCCGCGCTGGCCGAGGCCGCCGAGGCGGGCGGACTGCATGGGCTCGGTTTCACCGACCACCCCGCTCCCACCCAACGCTGGCTCGACGCCGGCGGGCACCACACCCTGGACCCGTTTGTCGCGATGGGTTTCGCGGCGGCGCGCACTACCACCCTGCGGCTGATCCCGAATATTGTGGTGCTGCCGTACCGGAATCCGTTTGTGGTCGCCAAGGCCGGTGCGACGCTGGATCTGCTGTCCAGCGGCCGGTTCACGCTCGCCGCCGGAGTGGGTTATCTCCGGGGTGAGTTCGCTGCGCTCGGGGTCGACTACGACGAGCGCACCGACCTGTTCGACGAAGCACTGCAGGCCATCCGTGCGGTCTGGACCGCTGACGACATCTCGTTCGCTGGCCGGCACTTCACCGCGCGCGGGATCACCGCACACCCGCGGCCGGCGACCAAACCGCACCCGCCGATCTGGATCGGCGGCAACACCGGGGCCGCCCGGCGGCGGGTGGCCGAGTACGGCGACGGCTGGTGTCCGTTCCCGGCGCCGCCGGGCCTGGCTCAGTTCGCCGGAACGGCCGCCATCGACACCATCGAGAGCCTCGCCCGCGGCATCGACGATCTGCGCCGCCGATTCGATGCGCGGGGCCGGGACTGGTCGACGGTGGACGTGGTATTCACCAATCCGGCCGGTGGCAGTCCCGCCGACGATGCCTTCAACGCCGACGCCTATCGAACCGGGCTGGACGAGTTGGCCGCGCGGGGGGTCACCTGGGTGCAGGTGCCGCTGCCCGGCGATAGCCTCACGCACGTGTGCGAAACCATCGACCGGTTCCGGGCTCTGGTGATCGACGCGGCCTGAAAACCGTCAGCCGGTCATATGTTGGCCAGGTAGCTGGTGCTGTAGTGCTCTTCCGGCAGTTGGGAACGCGGACTCGAGCGTTGGATGTTCACCCATGCGCCGGTTGCGCCCGGCCGAACGGAGCTCTGGACGGTCGCGCTGGCCCGTCCGGCCGGGTCGACGACCATGCCGACCCACGCCGTCCCCGGTGTGCCGGGATCGCATGGATATTGTGGCGGCTGCGGTGTTTGGATCAACCCGACATCGTAGTGAGCGCCCAGGTCTCGGGTGTTCACGAAATGCACCTCGGCGGTCACCGAGTTCCCGCTTCGGCGGATGAGCACTTCTCCGTAACCGGATGGCCGCCGTCCCCAGAAGTTGTCGACGTGGAACCCGAAATTGCAATCCCGCGACGTCGCTACCAGCGGCATGCGGATACCACCGCTGCCCTCCGGCGCGGCGGCGGCGCCCCGCATGCCGAGCGGGGTGGAAGCCGCATAGATCGTCATCACGATCGCTGTCAGCGTCAGAAAAGTTGCCGACTTGCGCATTGGTGAAGTTAACCACACCGGCACCGTGATCGTCTCTGGACCGCGGCAAATGAACAAACCGCCGGCGTCGCGGCGTCAGTCACCCGGGGAAGTCGATCAACTGACGCACGGTGGTGCCGTCCGCGAGGTGATCCATCGCCGCGTTGATGTCGTCCAGGGTGATGGTGGCTGACACCAGCGCCGGTACCGGCAGTCGACCGGCCCGCCACAACTCGACGAACCGGGGGATGTCCCGGCCGGGCACCGCCGAGCCCAGGTAGCTGCCGATCAGCGCGCGGCCTTCGGCAACCAGACTCAACGGTGACACGCTGATCCGAGCATCCGGTGGCGGCAGCCCGACGGTGATGGTGCGGCCGCCCGGCGCGGTCAGCTCGATCGCGGTCTGCAGTGCGCTCGGATGGCCAACCGCCTCGATCACCACCTGCGCCCGCACATCCTCGGCGACGGCCTGCTCCGGGGTGTAGCACCGGTGCGCGCCGAAATCGTGTGCTGCGGTGAGCTTTTCCGGTAGCCGGTCGATCGCGACAACGTGCACGTCGTCGTCGAACGCCAACGCGGTCAGCACCGCCGCCATGCCGACACCGCCGAGGCCGACCACAGCGACGGTCTGGCCCGGTGCGGGCCGGCCGGCGTTCAGCACCGCGCCGCCGCCGGTCAGCACCGCACAGCCGAGCAGCGCGGCAACCGACGGCGGCACGTCGTCGGGTACCGGCACCACGCTGGCTTGGTTGACCACCGCATGGGTGGCGAACCCGGAGACGCCGAGGTGGTGATGCACCGGCTGGCCGGACCGGCTGAGCCGGACGCCGCCGCCAAGCAGAGTGCCGGCCGCGTTGGCCGCGCTGCCCGCGACACACGGCGCCAAGCCGTCGGTGGCGCAGCCCGAACAGTGGCCGCACCGCGGCAGGAACGTCAGCACTACCCGCTGCCCGGGCGCCACCAGGTCGACGCCGGCGCCTACGGTTTCCACGATCCCGGCCGCCTCATGGCCGAGCAACATCGGCACCGGCCGCATCCGGTCCCCGTTGACCACCGACAAATCGGAGTGACACACCCCGGCGGCCTCGATCCGCACCAGCAGTTCGCCGGCGTGCGGCGGGGCCAGGTCCAACTCGCTTACCACCAGTGGGCGCGACTCGGTGTACGGGCGCGGCGCCCCGATCCGGTCCAGCACAGCGCCACGGATGGCAACCATGCTGGAATACAACCATGACGTCGTCTCCCGCGGTTCCGCCCGCCCCGGACGGCCTGACCGTGAACGACTTTCCGGTGCGCTGGCCGGTGTCGAGCCGCTGGGCCGACAACGACATGTTCGGCCACCTCAATAACGCGGTGTACTACCAGCTGTTCGACACCGCGATCAACGGTTGGATCAACACGAGTACCGGCCTGGACCCCACCCGGATGGCTGAACTGGGTGTGGTGGCCGAATCCGGCTGCCGCTACTTCGCCGAGTTGGGCTTCCCGGCCTGGCTGCTCATCGGTCTGGCGGTCACCCGGCTCGGTCGCAGCAGCGTCACCTATCGACTCGGGGTGTTCCGCACCGACCCGGTTGCAGGACCCAGCACCGCGACTACCCGAGCGCCGGACGGCGAACCACTCGCTGCGCTCGGGCATTGGGTGCACGTCTACGTCGACCGCACCACCCGCCGGCCGGTCCCGATTCCCGAGCCGATCCGTTCACTGCTGGCCACCGCATGCGTGGAAATCTAACTGATCGGCCCGGCGACGAACGCCGCATCGCCGCCGGCGGGCAACGGATCCGGGTCAACGTGCGGTGGGGACACGGCGTACCGCTGGTGTTGTGCAACGGTATCGGCGCCAGCTTGGAGGTGCTCGATCCGTTGGTGAGCGCATTGAATCCGGACTTCACCGTAGTTCGATTCGACGTGCCCGGCGTGGGCGGATCGTCCACCTCGGTGCTGCCCTACGGGTTTCCCTATCTCGCCTGGGTGCTGCACCGGATGCTGGTCATGCTGGGCATCAGCACGGTAGACGTCCTCGGGTTGTCCTGGGGCGGAGCGCTGGCGCAGCAGTTCGCTCTGCAGCACCCGCGCCGCTGTCGCCGGCTGGTGCTGGCAGCCAGTGGCACCGGTGTGCTGATGGTGCCGCCCTCGCCCCGGTTGATGGTGAAAATGCTGGCGCCGCGCCGGTTTTCCGACCCGGCCTACGCTGCTTCCGTCGCCGGGGACCTCTACGGTGGGCTCGCCCGTGGGCGCGACCCGGATTCGGCCCGGCCGGATATTGAGCAGCTGCACGCTGCGTCGAAGCTGGGTTATCTGCACCAAATCCTCGCCGGCTCCACCTGGACCAGCCTGTTCGCGCTGCCGCTGATCCGGCAGCCGACGTTGATCGTGGCCGGCACCGACGACCCGGCGGTTCCGGTGATCAACGTCCGGGTGATGAGCGCCCTACTGCCCCATGCCCGGGTGCACTTGCACTCTGGTGGGCACCTCGACCTCATCTACCAGCCTGCCCGGTTAGCCTCCGTCATCAACGACTTCCTGCGGGAGCCCGACGCACGGGTATGACTCGGGCCGAACCGTTGCGGGCGGATGCCGATGCGGGCAAGCTCGGTACCAGGGTCACCCGTCACGGGGTATCGGAGGTAACCGATGATCAGCCTGAGTGCAAACCTGCTCGCCGCAACAGACAGCCATCCGGACGCCGCCGCGCTGCGCTGTGACGAACTGACGTTCAGCTTCGCCGAGTTCGACGCGGCCGCTGCCCGGGTGGCCACCCTGCTGCAGCACGCCGGTATCAGCCCCGGCGATCGGGTGGGCGTGATGCTGCCCAACACGCCGGCCTTCGCGATCGTCTTCTACGGGATCATGTACCGCGGCGCCATCGCTGTGCCGATGAACCCGCTGCTGAAGGCGCGGGAGGTGGAGTTCTACCTGACCAATAGCGGTGCTCGGGCGTTGTTCGCTGCGCCGGCTTTCGCCCAGGAGGCGTGCGGCGGTGCCGACGCGGTCGGGGCGCGCTGCTGGATTGTCGACGACGCCGGGCTGGCCGAGCTGATCTCCGGACTACCAGCGCAGGACGGGCCGGTGCAGCGTGCCGATGACGACGTCGCGGTTATCCTGCACACCTCGGGAACCACCGGAAAACCCAAGGGCGCCATGCTCACTCATGCCAACCTGGGCCGCAACGCCGAGGTGTGCGTGCGAAAGCTGTTTGAGATCGGCCCGGACGCGGTGGTGATGGGTTGCCTGCCGTTGTTTCACGCGTTCGGGCTGACCTGTGCACTGAACACCGCGGTGCTGGCCGGCGCGATGCTGACGCTCATTCCCCGATTTGAGTCGGGTAAGGCGCTCGAGGTGATCGAGCGCGATCGGGTCACGCTGTTCGAGGGGGTGCCGACCATGTATTCGGCGCTGCTCGCGGTCGCCGGCGACGCCGCGCCCGAGGCGACCCGCAGCCTGCACACCTGCGTCTCCGGTGGTGCGTCGCTGCCGGTCCAGGTGCTCACCGACTTCGAAAACGCTTTCGGCTGTGTCGTTCTGGAAGGGTACGGGCTGTCCGAAAGTTCACCGGTGGCATCGTTCAATGATCCGCACCGGCCCCGCAAGGTGGGTTCGATCGGCACTCCGGTTGACGGGGTGCAGATGCGGGTGGTCGACTCCAACGGCGTCGAGGTCGCCCACGGGGAAGCCGGCGAAGTCCAGATCCGCGGCCACAACGTGATGAAGGGCTACTGGAACCTGCCGGAAGCCACCGCGGCGACCATCACGCCGGACGGTTGGCTGTCCACCGGCGACGTGGGCCGGGTCGATGAGGACGGCTACTTCTACATCGTGGATCGGACCAAGGACATGATCATCCGCGGTGGCTACAACGTCTACCCGCGCGAGGTCGAGGAGGTGCTCTATGAGCACCCGGCGGTCGCCGAAGCCGCCGTGATCGGCATCCCGGACGACTCGCTCGGCGAGGAGGTCGCCGCCGCGGTCGCGTGCAAGGATGGCGCCACGGTAACGCCGGACGAATTGCGCGACTACGTGAAGGCTCGGGTGGCCGCCTACAAGTACCCGCGGCGGATCTGGCTGGTCGACGCGTTACCGAAGGGTCCGACCGGAAAAATCCTGAAACGCGACATCGCTGTTCCGGTCGCCGAAAACACTGGATAATCTCGGCCGTGACGGTTGCGGCCGCTCGGCGGCACACCCTCGGCGATCTGCTGCGCCGCTCAGCGCAACGTGTTCCGGATAAGACCGCCATCGTGTACCGGGAGATCCGACAGAGCTACGCCGAACTGAACGACACGGTGAACCGGAGCGCAAACGCGTTGGCGCAGCACGGGATCGCCAAAGGCGACCGGATCGCTGTGCTGTCGCACAACAACCACGGCTATGTGGTGGCATGTTTTGCGCTGGCCCGGCTGGGTGCGGTTACCGTGCCGGTGAATTTCATGCTGTCCGCCAGAGAAGTCGGCTTCATCCTCGAACATTCCGGGGCGACCGGCGTGATCGTCGAAGACACCCTGCTCGACGTCGCGCAGCGGGCCAGCGAAATCGCCGGTGCCACCGACCTTAAGGTGCAAGCGATTTTCGGCGACGCGGACGGTGGGCTGCCCGCCGGCTGGCAGGCGTTCTCGGCCTGGACCGAGCACTCCGACGCGGGTGAACCCCAGGTCATGATCGGCGATGACGACGTGCTGCAGCTGCTGTACACCAGCGGTACCGAGTCGCGGCCCAAGGGCGCCATGATGACCAGCCGGAGCCTGATCGCCCAGTACATCAGCTGCATCGTCGATGGCCGCTACCAGCACAGCGACATCGAGATCCACGCCATGCCACTGTTTCACGTTGCGGCCCAGCATTGCTTCTTGATTCCAGGCCTGTACGTCGGCGCAACCAACGTGATCCTGGACAGCCCGGATCCCGCGACGCTGCTGGCGACCGTCGAGCGGGAGCGGGCCACCAAACTGTTCTGTCCGCCGACAGTGTGGATCAGCCTGCTCCAGCACCCGAGCTTCGATCGCCGCGACCTGTCGTCGCTGAACAAGGGCTACTACGGCGCGTCGATCATGCCGGTCGAGGTGATCAAAGAACTCCGGCACCGCCTGCCGAAGATGGACCTGTTCAATTACTACGGGCAGACCGAGATGTCGGCGCTTGCACTGGTGCTGCCGCCGGAGGACCAGGAGCGCAAAGCCGGGTCGGCTGGCCTACCCGCGCTCAACGTCGAGACCGCCCTCGTTGATCTCAACGACAATCCGGTGCCCGCGGGTGTTGAGGGTGAGATCGTGCATCGCAGTCCACACGCGACGCTGGGCTACTGGAACGAGCCGGACAAAACCGCTGCGGCTTTTCGCAATGGCTGGTTCCACAGCGGCGACATCGGCGTGATGGACGGCGACGGTTACATCACGGTGCTCGACCGGATCAAGGACATGATCAAAACCGGCGGAGAGAACGTCGCCAGCCGTGAGGTCGAGGAGGTGCTCTATCAGCATCCGTCGGTCGGCGAGGTTGCCGTGTTCGGCATCGCGCACCCGAAGTGGATCGAGGCGGTGGTCGCCGCCGTCGCACCGGGTCCGGGGCACAGTATCGACGCCGACGAACTCACCGCCTTTTGCCGAGAACGGTTGGCCGGCTACAAAACCCCGAAGTACTTCGTCATGGTCGATGCGCTGCCGAAAAACGCCAGCGGCAAGATCCTCAAGCGTGACTTGCGGACGGCGTTCGCCCATCTGGCGGAGTAAAAAGCACGGGATGCCGCTTCGCGCGCGAAAGAAACTCCTGACAGACCTGCCTTGTTCGCCGGTGGGGCCAGGACACGGTGGCACGGCGGGGCCGGGCCAGCGAGGCCGAGTTGAGTGGTTGCCCGGTGT
>CAZPZQ010000100.1:0-10871 GCA_964590745.1 uncultured Mycobacterium sp.
GGACAAGATCGCCCGCATCGGTATCCGGGTCGCCGATGTGCTCGACGAAGCGTCTCTGGCCCAAAAGATCGAAGCGGCACTGGAATTCAAGAACCAAGTGTTGGTCAAGATCTACAACCGCAAGGCGCTGGACCCGCAGCAGGTGTTCGACGAACTGCTGGACCGGGCCGACGGCTTCAGGCACCGCATCGCCGACACCGGGTTGCTGTTGGGCGGCGCGCTGGACCGCGGCGAAACCGTGCTGCTGGAAGGCTCCCAAGGCACCCTGCTCGACGTCGATCACGGCACTTACCCGTACGTGACGTCGTCGAATCCGACGGCCGGCGGGGCCGCGGTCGGCTCCGGTATCGGCCCCACCCGGATCACCACGGTGCTGGGCATTCTCAAGGCTTACACCACCCGGGTGGGATCGGGTCCGTTCCCTACCGAATTGTTCGACGAGAACGGCGAATACCTGTCCAAGGCCGGCGGCGAGTTCGGTGTGACCACCGGCCGGCGGCGGCGCTGCGGTTGGTTCGACGCGGTGGTTGCACGATACGCCACCCGGGTCAACGGCATCACCGACTACTTCTTGACCAAGCTCGACGTACTGTCCAGCCTGCAGACCGTCCCGGTGTGCAACGGCTACACCGTCGACGGCAAGCGGGTCGATGAGCTGCCGTTGACCCAGGCCGAATTCGCCCGCGCCGTACCGGTATACGAGGAGTTGCCGGGCTGGTGGGAAGACATCTCCGCCGCCCGTGCGTTCGATGATCTGCCGGCTAAGGCGCGCGACTATGTGTCACGACTGGAAGAGCTTGCCGGAGCACAGGTTTCCTGTATCGGAGTGGGTCCGGGCCGCGAGCAGACGATCGTCTGCCGGGACGTGGTGCGGGGCAACGCGTGAGCTCCGAGGACAAACCCGAAGAGCTCGATCCGGACTACGCCCGACACGGTGGCTTCCCGCATTACGACCTCGCGACGCCGGGGCCGGGCTTCGCCAGGTTTGTCACGGCGATGCGGCGGTTGCAGGACCTGGCGGTGTCGGCCGACCCGGACGACGACACCTGGGAGGACGCCGGTCAGCGGGCCGAGGAACTGGCCAAGTTACTCGACCCGTTCCAGGCGCCGGAAGGCGCCGCCCCGGCCGGGCGGGTGCCGGCGATGCCGGGCATGGGCAGCCTGCTGATGCCGCCCTGGCGGATCACCAGGTTCGACCCGGTCGGTGTGACGATGCGCGGCGCGTTCAGCCGTTATCACGTCGGCGGCAACTCCGCGGTGCACGGCGGAGTGTTGCCGCTGTTGTTCGACTGGTTGTGCGGGATGGTGGTGCACGCGGCGGGCCGCCCGATCAGTCGCACCGCCTTCTTGCACGTCGATTACCGCAAGGTCACACCGATCAACGTTCCGCTCACCGCGCGCGGCCGAGTCGACAAGACCGAGGGCCGCAAGGCGTACATCTCCGCGGAAGTCACCGACTCCGATCGCACGGTGCTGGCCGAAGCGCACGCGTTGATGGTCCGGCTGCGGCCCGGTCAGCCGTAAGGGGGCGCGCTGTATTCGAACCGCCGATCGCTGGGCAGCCTGCTTCAGCGCCAGCAGCGGTTCAGCACAGGGCGAGGGCGCCGACCCTGGTCACCTGGCGCTCCAGCGCTGCGCCGAGGAGATCCCGCAGCGGCGAATCGACCGTGCGGCCCAACTCCTCGAAGCTCGTCGGCGGCTCATCGGTATCGGTCTCGGCCCCGGCAAGCGACAACCACACATTCTGCACCTCGCCCGGCGCACGGTAGAGCGCGACCAGGATCAGCGAATCGTAGACCGTCATCTGGCCCAAGATGCTGCTCAGCGGCAAGTCGACAGGCGCGGCAACGATCACCTCGCGTTCGATGTGCTCACGAACCTCGAGCAAGGTAGCAGCAGCAAGCGAGAACGCCAACGCATCCCGGTATTCGGCGCGCTTCGCCCAGCGTTTTACCGCACCGACGATGCTTTCTGGCATTGAGTAGAACTGCCACGCCGGGTCATACGCAGGGTTGAGGCGGTAGACGACGGTTTGCACCGGTGGTGCCATGAACGTGAAATCTTTGTGTCGTCCTCGATACCGTCGATGGCTGCCTGACCTGCGGATCGGCGGCCCGCAGTACTTCTCGACAAGCCGTACCAACCTTGACCCGCGCAACGACGGCGACCGTTCACCCACAGGGCGATGGGGTGGTTCGAATCAGCCACGCTCGCTAACAGCAGGCCAGCGGGAGTGGGGACCAGCAAAAAGCAGCGGTGATCGTACTCGGCGGCCAGGTGCTGCTGGCCTGCTGCCAGCTGCGACTAGTCCAGGTTGAGCGTCGCTTCTTCCAGGTCCAATCCGTACAGCACGGTGCGCAGCACCTGATCGTCGATGCGGCCGCTGTCACGTTCGGCGATCAAGGTCTCCCGTTCGGCCGCCAGCATCTCCAAACGCATCCGCCGGAACGCCGCGAAAGTGGGCTCGTCGGCGGCGGGGTCGGGGACCTGCTCGCCTTGCCGGAGTCGTTCTCGGGCCGCATTACGCCGCCGGGTGTTCCAGGTCCGCAACGCATCCGCGGCGCGTTCGACGGTGGCCGACGGCTCGGTCGCCGCCAGCACGCGGTCGAGTCGTTCGGCCGCGGCGCGGGCGGCCTTGTCCTGCGCGGTGGCGGCGGCGATGGCATCACTGCGGTCCTGATCGGTGCGTACACCGAGCTTGCGGATCAGCCACGGCAGGGTCAGCCCGTGCAGCAGCAGGGTCCCGACCACCACCACGAAGGTTAAAAACAGCAACTGCGACCGGCCCGGAAAGCGGTCCCCGGCCAGCGTCGTTGCCGGGACGCCGAACGCGGCTGCCAGCGACACCACCCCGCGCATGCCGGCCCACGCCAGGACGAACACCTGCCCGCGGGTCGGCGCCGGATCGCGCTCCCGAATGCGGCTCGACACCATCCTGGGCAGGTAGGCGAACGTCGTGACCCACGCGATCCGCACCCCCAGCACGGTTCCGAACACCGCCACTGTCGCCACGGCCAGCGTCGAGAAACTGACGTCGCGCAGGTCTTGCAGCACGGCGGGCAGTTGCAGTCCGATCAGCAGGAAGGCAAACGACTCCAGCACCAACTGCACCGCGCGCCAGACCGCCTGGTCCTGCAACCGGGTGGCGTAGTGCGCATGGGTGAAGCGCTGGCCCAGGATCAGCGCCGCGACCACCACCGCAAGCACCCCGGAGCCGCCAACCTGCTCGGCGATCAGGTAGATGACGAACGGAGCGACCAGGCCGACCGCGCTCTCCATCAGCGGGTCGTCGAGCCGGGCGCGGATGAACACGATGATCAGTCCGAGCGCCGCGCCCACCACGACACCGCCCACGGCGGCCAGCGCGAAGGTGGCCACCCCCTCACCCCAGCTGACCGCGGTCCCGATCGCCGCGCCCAACGTCACCTTGTAAGCGGTCAGTGCCGTCGCGTCGTTGAGCAGGCTCTCGCCGCCGATCAAGGTCATGATCCGGCGCGGCAACCCCGCCCGGCGGCCGATCGCCGTGGCCGACACCGCATCTGGTGGCGCCACGATCGCACCGAGCGTGACAGCGGCCGCCAAGGTGAGCTCGGGCACCGTGTAGTAGGCGACGACGCCGACGGCGACGGCGGTGGCCAGCGGCAGTCCGATCGCGAGCAGCCCGATGGACCGCAGATTGCGGCGCATGTTGATGTAGGAGCTCTCCAGCCCGGCCGACCACAGCAGCGGCGGCAAGATGACGAACAGCACCAGGTCGGGCCGCAGGGCAACCTCCGGCATCGCCGGGACCAAGCCGACCGCCAGGCCGACCACCACCAGCACCAACGGCGCCGAGACGTTGTAGTGCCGTGCGACGGCCGCAACCAGCACCGCGGCCACCAGCGGACCCAACAGCGTGGCGTTCACCTGATCGCACCTCCGTCCGGCGACACCCGGTCCGGCTGGGCCGGCGCTCTCCTATCCTTGAGCAGCATGCAGCATTGCCTTTGACGGGGGGAGCGGGTAATGGCGATGGACGACGAACAGGGCGACCAGGCGGCCGAACGCATCGGGCCGCGGGTCTCAGACCGCGGCACGGTGATGCTGGTCGGCTCCGCAGCCCCGGACGAACTGGTGCTCGCCCTGCAGCGGCTCGGCGCCGAGGTGATCGTGGTGGACCGGCACGCAGGTAACGGCGGCCTTGCCGATGAATTCGTGTCGGCCGATATCGCCGACGCCGACGAACTGTCCGCGACGATCCGGCGGGTGCGGCCGAGATCCGTGCTGATCGCCAGCGACCGCGTCGCCATCGACGCGTTGGACAGCGCCGCCGCGACAGGCGTCGAGGTGGTGCCCGGCGTCCGCAGCACGGCGCTGATCGCCGACCTGGAGCGGCTGCGCCGACTGGCCGCTGATGAGCTGGGGCTACCCACCGTGCCGTTCTGGTTCGCCGGGTCGGTGGACGAATTGCGCTCGATTGCCGAACACGCGGGTTTCCCGATGGTAGTCCGGCCGGTCGCCGCGCCGCCCGGGGAGGGTCGGTCGGTACTGCTACGGGCCGATGACGTCGAACCCGCCTGGCAATATGCGCTGCACGCCAGCGACGATGCCGCCTCGCCTCGGGTGCTGGCGGAGACGGTCGTGGAATTCGACCACCAGGTCACCCTGCTCACCGTGCACACCGACGGCCCGGCCGAGCCGGTGCTGGAGTTTTGCGCACCGATCGGGCACCGCAGCATCGAGGGACCGAACGGGCGTCCGGTGCTGGAAGCTTGGCAGCCGCAAGCGATCAGCGCCCCGGCCGCCGATGCCGCCAAGTCGATCGCTGCGCGGGTGGTGCGGGCGATCGACGGCCGGGGACTGTTCGGTGTGGAGTTACTGGTCCGCGGCAACGAGGTCTATTACGCCGGCGTCACCGCCCGGCCCTACGACGTCGGCCTGCTGACTCTGCGCACCCAGCGGCTCTCGGCGTTTGAGCTGCAGGCCCGGGCCGTGCTGGGCCTGCCGGTGGACGCCCTTGTGGTTTCGCCGGGCGCGGCCCGACTGACCTATGCCACCCGCGCGGCGAGCGACCTGCCCACGCCGGTTCGACCGGACATTGCCGCCGGACTGGCCGGTGCGCTGGACATCGCCGAGAGCGACGTGGTGGTGTTCGCCGACCACCACGGTCATCCGCGCCAGCGACTGGGCGTCGCGCTGGCCACCGCTTCCGAGGTGGTGATCGCCCGTTCCCGCGCTGAGCAGGTGTCCGCCGAACTCGACAAACTCTGGTCGGATAATTAGCGTCCAATTCCATTGGCGGGCACCTAATACTTTGCCGGCCCCGGTCGTCATCTTGCGAGGTCCTAGTGTCTACAGTCGAACGCCCAGCACCGACGGGCGGCTACGCGGGTGACATCACACCGCAGCAGGCGTGGTCGATGCTCACTGACGACCCCGCGGCGATGCTGGTCGACGTGCGCACCGACGCTGAGTGGCGGTTCGTCGGGGTGCCCGACCTGTCCGACCTGGGCCGTGAGGTGGTCTACATCGAGTGGGTCGATGTCGCGGGACGGCCCAACCCGAACTTCACCAGCGAACTCGTCCGTCGGCTCGCCGCAGGGCCGGCGGTATTTCTGTGCCGGTCGGGCAACCGCTCCATTCCCGCCGCCGAAGCCGCCACCGCGGCAGGGATCCGGCCCGCCTACAACGTGCTGGACGGCTTCGAGGGCCAGCTCGACGAAAACGGACACCGCGGCGGCACCGGGTGGCGGGCCATCGGACTGCCGTGGAAACAGTCGTGAGCAGCACCGACGACGACAAGCCGTCGATCCGCACGCCGCCGCCGCTGCCGGACGGGGTGGGCGTGGCCACCCGTGCGGTACGGGGCGGGATTATGCGATCACAGTTCGACGAGACCGCCGAAGCGTTGTTTTTGAACTCGGGCTACGTTTATCCGTCCGCGGCCGCCGCCGAGCAGGCCTTCGCCGGCGAGGTGGATCGCTATGTGTACTCGCGCTACGGCAATCCGACCATCACCATGTTCGAGGAACGGCTGCGGCTGATCGAAGGCGCGCCGGCCGCATTCGCCACGGCCACCGGGATGGCGGCGGTGTTCACCTCGCTGGCCGCGCTGTTGCGGGCCGGTGACCGGCTGGTCGCCGCCCGCAGTCTGTTCGGGTCGTGTTTTGTGGTGTGCAACGAGATCCTGCCGCGCTTCGGTATCCACACGGTTTTCGTCGACGGCGATGATGTGACCCAGTGGGAGCAGGCTCTGTCGGAGCCCACCCACGCGGTGTTCTTCGAAACGCCGTCCAACCCGATGCAATCGTTGGTCGACATCGCTGCGGTCAGCGAGCTTGCTCATGCGGCCGGTGCGAAAGTGGTGCTGGACAATGTTTTTGCTACCCCACTGCTGCAGCAGGGCTTTCCGCTCGGGGTCGACGTGGTGGTGTATTCGGGTACCAAGCACCTGGACGGGCAGGGTCGGGTGCTGGGTGGGGCGATCCTGGGCGACCGGGACTACATCGACGGCCCGGTTCAGCATCTGATGCGGCACACCGGCCCGGCGATCAGCGCTTTCAACGCCTGGCTGTTGCTCAAAGGCCTTGAGACGCTGGCCGTCCGGGTCGACTATGCCAACACCTCGGCGGTGCGGATCGCGGAGTTCCTGGCCGGCCATCCGGCGGTGAGCTGGGTGCGCTACCCGTTTCTGCCGTCGCACCCGCAGTATGACCTGGCGAAGCGGCAGATGTCCGGCGGCGGCACCGTTGTCACCTTCGCGTTGGACGCACCGGAAAATGTCGCGAAAAAGCGGGCGTTCCAAGTGCTGGACCGGCTTCGGCTGATTGACATCTCCAACAACCTCGGTGACGCGAAATCGCTGATCACCCACCCGTCGACGACGACGCACCGGGCGATGGGGCCCGAGGGGCGGGCGGCCATCGGCCTGGGCGACGGTGTGGTGCGGATCTCGGTGGGGTTGGAAGGTGTCCAGGATCTGATCGCCGACCTGGATCAGGCGCTGAGCTAGCCGGTCCACCGGCCGAGGATCTCGCCCGCCTGCTTGCCGAGCGCAACCTGCAGCAGCGGCCCGAAGCTGACCCGGCCGACGCCGAACTCGGCGAACGAGGCCGGGTCGTCCTGCTCCGGTGCGGCGAGCGCATTGACCGGCAACGGCAGTTCGGTGGCCAACCGGCGCAGGGTCTCCGGGTCGTGCCGCCCGACCGGATAGAGCACGTCCGCACCGGCGTCGGCGCACTCGGTCAACCGGGCGACCGCACGGTCGACGCGGTCGGATTCGTCGCCGTCCTTGCGCAAGAACAGATCGGTGCGGGCATTGATCACCACGTGGGCGCCGTCGACGTCGGCGGCTTCGCGCAGCTTGCCGACGAACTCGGCATGCTCGGTCGACGACCGCAGCCGCTTGTCCTGGCGGTGCACGGTGTCTTCGATGTTCAATCCGACCGCGCCGGCTTCCAGCAGACCCTCGATCAGCCGCAGCGGTGTCTCGTTGTAGCCGGACTCGAGGTCGACCGACACCGGGACGTCGACCGCGGCGGTGATCTGGCGCACCCGGGCCAGCACGTCGCGCAGCTCCATGCCCTCGCCGTCGGATTTGCCCATCGACTCGGCGACCGGCTTGCTGCCCACGGTGAGCGCCGCGAACCCGGCGTCGACCGCCAGCTTCGCCGACCACACGTCCCAGACGGTCGGTAAGATGACCGGGTTGCCCGGCTGATGCATCGCCAACAGCGCCGCGGCGCGTTGCACAAGAATCTCGTGACTCGTCATGGTGACCACTTTTTCATGACGGTGCCCCGCCGGCCACGACGGGGCCGACCCGGGGTCAGGGCCGTTCGGTGAAGCCGGTCGCGTGCTGGGCCCGGTCCTCGTAGCTGCGGCGGGCTTCGGTATCGAGGTCGAGGAACACCGTGTCGTTGCCCAGCTTGCGGTTCAGCCAACGCCGCCCCCGGGCCGACAGCATCATCGCCGCGATGGCGACGAACCGCATCTGGGGCGGCACCGACACCTGTGTCTTCGGTTTGTCGAGCACCTTGACGACGGCCGCGGCGACGTCTTCGGGCTGCACCGGCCGCTGCGCCGCCGACGGTGTTGTGCCCGCGATCAGTTCGGTATCGGTGAAGGTCGGCAACACCGCGGTGATGTTCACCCCGCGTCCGGCAAACTCGTCGGCCAGCGCGGTGGAAAGCCCCACAACGGCGAACTTGGTGCCCGCATACACCGCCTGGCCGGGCACGGCCACCAGGCCGGCCATCGAGGCGATGTTGACGATGTGCCCGGCGCGCCGGTCGACCATCTCGGGTAGCACCAGTTGGCAGCCGGTCAGCACGCCGTAGTAATTGACCTCGATGGCCGACCGGAAGGCCTGGTCGGATTGGTTCAGGAAGGGGCCGACCGGCATCACCCCGGCGTTGTTGATCAACACATCGATGTGTCCGGCGCCGTCGGCGCGAGCCTTGTCCAAGAAGGTGGAAAACGATGCCCGGTCGGTGACGTCGAGCGGGTGGCCGGACACCGCGCCGCGGGCCGTGAGGTTGGCGACCGTTGCCTCGAGCGCGGCGACGTCGCGGTCGCCGATCACCACCCGGGCCCCGCGGGCGAGCAGCGCTTGGGCGGTGGCCAATCCGATTCCGCGAGCAGCGCCGGTGATGGCGATGGTCTTAGCCCGGATGTTGTCCATGGCGCGGACTTTACGCTCCGTCCACCAGATGTCGGTAACGCCCGCGATGTTGCGCCGGCAGCAGCGCGTTGAGCGTGTGGCGAGTCTGCAATCGGATGTACTCGTCGAGGCGATACAGCGGCCGGAAATGCCAGTGCTTGAGCGCCCAGCCGTGCGCGAGCAGCATGATGTCGAACACCGCCAGGTCGACGTCGACATCGGTGAATGTGCCGTCGGCGACGCCGGATTCGATGGTGGTGCGCAGCGGCGCAGCGGTGGCGACCTCGAGTTCCTTGATCCGGGCGCGCCCGGCCGCATCGAGGGTGTGGCTCTCCCGGTAGGTCAGCATCACCGCGTCCAGGTTCTCGTCCACGATCTCGATGTATCGGCCGATGCCGGCGGCCAACTGCTCGACCGCATCGTCGCCGGCAGCAGCCATCGCCGGTGCCAGCTGGTCGCGGAAAGCGTCCTGGATCCGCACGATGGTGGCCAGCAGCAGATCTTCCTTGCCGGTGAAATATTTGTAGATCAACCCGACGCTCACCTGCGCCTCGGTCGCCAGATCCTGCATCGACATCTGATGAAACCCGGATCTGCTCATCGCCTTGACCGCGGCGTCGAGCAGTTGACGCCGCCGTGAGTCGGCTCGGACGGCGCGGACCGCGTCTTCGACCGGCAGGTCGGCGTAATCACTGGTCATGTATGCCATTTCGGGCTTTTTACAGGCCCAGGTCCTTGGCGATGATCGTTTTCATGATCTCGTTGGTGCCGCCGTA
This sequence comes from uncultured Mycobacterium sp., assembly GCA_964590745.1. Lineage (GTDB taxonomy): Bacteria > Actinomycetota > Actinomycetes > Mycobacteriales > Mycobacteriaceae > Mycobacterium. The sequence continues at coordinate 9,418 of CAZPZQ010000100.1, forward strand.
GATGGCTTGGATCCGGGCGTCGACGAACGCCCGCGACACCGGGTACTCGCGCATGTAGCCGTAGCCCCCGTACAGCTGCAGGCAGCGGTCGGCGGTCCGGACCTGCAGGTCGGTGGTCCACCATTTCAGCTTGGCGGCCCGCGCCGCGGTCAGCGTGCCGGCCAGATGCTCGCCGATGCAGTCGTCCAGGAAGGTGCGGGCGATGTCGAGTTCGGTGGCCACCTCGGCCAGCACGAATTGGGTGTTCTGAAAGCCGGCGATCGGCGAACCGAACGCGTGCCGTTGCCGAACGTAGTCGAGGGTTTCGGCCAGCACTCCCTCGGCCGCGGCCACCGCACCCACGCCTAGGGAGAGCCGTTCCTGCGGCAGGTTGCGCACCAGTTGGTAAAAGCCCTCGCCTTCGGTGCCGAGCAGGTTCTCGGCGGGAACCCGCATGTCGGTGAAACTCAACTCGCTGGTGTCCTGGGCGTGCAGGCCGATCTTTTCCAGATTGCGGCCCCGGGTTAAACCCGGTGTGTCGGCGTCGACCACGAGCAGCGACAGGCCCTGGTGGCGGTCCGGTCCGGTGCGCACCGCGACGACGAATAGATCACCGGTTTGTCCGTTGGAGATGAACGTTTTCGCCCCGTTGACGACATAGTGGTCACCGTCGCGGTGCGCCGTGGTGCGGATTCCGGCCAGATCGCTGCCGGTGCCGGGCTCGGTCATGGCGATGCCCAGTACGGTGTCACCGGTCACCACGCCGGGCAGCCAGCGCGCCTTCTGTTCGGTGCTGGTCAGGTCGGTCAGATAGGGCAGCACGACGTCGTTTTGCAGCGAGAAAGCGATGGCTTCGGCGGCCGCTCCGGCCCGCTGAAGTTCGTCGATGACAATCGCGTGGTAGCGGAAGTCCCGGATGCCCGGTCCGCCGAATTCCTCGTCGACCGGGAAGCCCAGCAGGCCAAGCTTTCCGGCCTCGGTGAACATCGATCGGTCCCAGCATCCGCTGTGCTCCCAGTCTTCGTGGGCCGGGACCACGGTCCGCTGCACGAAACCTCGTACCAGTTCCCGGAACTGGTGGTGCTCGGCGGTGTAGGTCAAACTCATCGGAGTTGCTCCTGTCAGCGGAACGCGTTGATGCCGGTGAACGCCTGGCCCAGGATCAGCTGATGCATCTCCGGGGTGCCCTCGTAGGTGAGCACCGACTCCAGGTTGACCATGTGCCGGATGACCGGGTATTCCAGCGAAATCCCGTTGCCGCCCAAGATGGTTCGAGCGGTCCGACAGATCTCCAGTGCGGTGCGGGTGTTGTTCAGCTTGCCGAAGCTGACCTGTTCCGGACGCAGACCGACACTGTCTTTGCGTCGGCCCAAGTGCAAAGACAGGAGCTGGCCCTTCTGCAGTTCCACGGCCATGTCGACCAGCTTGGCCTGAGTCAGCTGGAACCCGGCGATCGGCCGGCCGAACGGGCTGCG
>CAZPZQ010000101.1:0-10801 GCA_964590745.1 uncultured Mycobacterium sp.
AGCCCGGCCGAACTGATGCGCTGGGTGCATCCCAGCAGGGTGGCCAGCACCCAGGGCACCGGCATGGGCGGCATGACCTCGATGCAGACCATGTACCACGGCAACCTGCTGGGCCGAAACAAGCCCAACGATATTCTGCAGGAAGTGCTGCCCAACGTCGTTGCGGCACACGTGGTTCAGTCCTACATCGGCAGCTACGGCGCGATGGTCCACCCGGTGGCCGCCTGCGCGACCGCGGCGGTGTCAGTCGAGGAGGGCATCGACAAGATTCGACTGGGCAAAGCCGAACTGGTGGTCGCCGGCGGCTTCGACGACCTGACCCTGGAGGCCGTCATCGGCTTCGGTGACATGGCCCCCACCGCCGACACCGAGATGATGCGAGCCCGAGGCATCAGCGATGCCAGGTTTTCTCGGGCCAACGACCGGCGCCGGCTGGGTTTCGTCGAAGCCCAGGGTGGCGGGACTATTCTGCTGGCCCGCGGCGACTTGGCGGCCAAGATGGGGTTGCCGGTGCTGGCGGTGGTGGCTTACGCGCAGAGCTTCGGCGACGGGGTGCACACCTCGATTCCGGCTCCGGGCCTGGGTGCGCTGGCGGCCGGTCGCGGTGGCCGGGACTCGGCGCTGGCCCGTGCGCTGGCACGGCTGGGCGTGCGAGCCGACGACATCGCGGTGATCTCCAAACATGACACCTCGACGCTGGCCAACGACCCCAACGAAACTGAACTGCACGAACGGCTTGCCGATTCGCTAGGTCGCTCGGCTGGGGCGCCGTTGTTCGTGGTGAGTCAAAAGAGCCTGACCGGGCACGCCAAGGGCGGAGCGGCCGTCTTCCAGATCATGGGCATGTGTCAGATGCTGCGGGACGGGGTGATTCCGCCCAACCGCAGCCTGGACTGCGTCGACGACGAGCTGGCCGCCGCCGGGCACTTCGTCTGGGTGCGCGACACGCTGCGGCTCGGGGCCAAGTTCCCGCTCAAGGCCGGGCTGGTCACCAGCCTCGGGTTCGGCCACGTCTCCGGGCTGGTCGCGCTGGTGCACCCGCAGGCGTTCCTGGCCGCACTGGACGCCGACCAGCGCGACGCCTACACCCGGCAGGCGTCGGCCCGGGTGCTGGCCGGCCAACGCCGGCTGGCGTCGGCGATCGCCGGTGGCCGACCGATGTATGAGCGGCCGGCGGACCGCCGTTTCGACCACGACGGCCCGGAGAAACGCCAGGAAGCCGCGATGTTGCTCAATCCGGCGGCCCGGCTCGGCGACGGCGATGTCTACATCGGCTGAGCTTCGGCGAGTCCGGGCATGAGCATCGTCGGAGTCGGGATCGACGTGGTGTCCATCCCAGCGTTCGCCGAGCAGGTTGATCAGCCCGGAACGCTGTTCGCCGAGACCTTTACCCCCGGGGAGCGCCGCGACGCGTCGGACAAGAGCTCGTCGGCGGCCCGACACCTGGCGGCTCGCTGGGCGGCCAAAGAAGCGGTGATCAAGGCCTGGTCGGGGTCGCGGTTCGCCCAGCGGCCGGTGCTGCCGGAGGGCATCCACCGCGACATCGAAGTGGTCACCGACATGTGGGGGCGACCGCGGGTGCGGCTGTCCGGTGAGATCGCCCGGCATCTGGCCGATGTGATCATCCACGTGTCGCTCACCCATGAGGCCGACACCGCGGTCGCCGTCGCCATTCTGGAGACCGGCTAGCGCCGAGCGTTCACAGCCGGCCGGCGGAGGCCACCTCGGGCGCGGACGGATGGGCTTCGCCGGGTAGGTAGGGGGAGTGACCATAGGCCTCGATCGCTGCCAGATAGAACAGTATCTGTTCCCACACATGCGGCTGTGAGACCACGGAGATGACCCTGCCGTCGCGGACATACCAGCTCTCGCCGAGAATCCCGGTGTTCTGATACCCGGCCTGGACGTCGGCGATCCACTCGAGCCCGCGCTTCACCCGGTGCAGCCCCGCCTCGTTGACGGCGTGATAGTAGTGCGCCAGGCCCAGTAAGGCCTTCGCTTCGTACTGGCCTCTGGCACGCGGCCCATTCGGTGCGAGGAAGGACGGTTCGACCGATTGCCAGGCGGCTTCGGCCTGGGCGTGCATCCGCGGGTTCTGGTAGTGCTGTACCTGCACCGGCCACAGCGCCCAACCTCCGTCGCCGAAGTCCGGGGTGTAGGCGCCGGTATCGGTGCGGTAGCGCTGGTCGATGGCCTGCTCCAGTTCCGCGACCCGACGACGGTACCGGGCCGCGTCTTCGGTTTGCCCCAGCTGTTCCGCGGCCTGGGCGGCGGAACGCATCCCGAGCAGCACCGGGCCCGCACTGTGCATGGTTGGGTTTTTCGGCTTGGGCAACTCGTCGTCCTCGCACGCGGCTCCCGGGGGCAGTTTGGTGTGCGGATCTCGGAAAGCCATCAGAAACTCGGCCGTACGGCGGATCGCCGGGTAGATGCGCTCAAGGTAACCCGCTGTGGCGGAGCCATGTTCGTAGTGCCGCCACAGGCCCCACAGTCCGAACCCGGTCTCGTCGATCTCCCAGGGGATCGGGCCCGCGGGCCCGCCGTCGGCGTAGTTGTTCATCGGCCAGTTGCCCGGCGGAGGCGATTGCAGACACCCGGTCAACGGTGACCCCGGTGGCGTGAACCAACCCTGCTTTTGCTGCACTTCCGCGTAGAAGGTGTTGTGGCGGCCCACCAATTCATGCTGCCCGATGAGATCCAGTGCTTCGTTGAGAAAGACTCCGTCTCGGACCCAGTCCGCACCGTACGGGGACTGGGTGGCGATCGCCGCGACGATCGCGGCTCCGTTGCCGTTCGGTGGGGCTGAGGTGTCGATAGCCTGATGCAGCGAAATGAGCGAACGCTTCGCCAGTCGAACCACCGATGGCGGCGCGAACCGGGGGAGCGGAGCGTTCGCCAGCCAGCGCAGGTACTGCTCGCGCTTGTCTCGTGCCAGCTGCACGGGATCGCGGCCACGGTACTGCTCCAGCAATGCCAGCGCCTGCTCGCGGGTGGCCGCGGCGGCGAACGACACGGTAATCGACTCGCTGTCGAAGGGAATGGACAGCGCCGCATCGACTTCCGCGGGGCCGTACTTGTCGTTGCCGGACAGCGCACCATCGGATGCGTCGTCGTAAGCGCTCTGCGGACCCCACAGCGTAAGCCCACTGTAGCGGTCAGCCCCTACCTGATGGCCGCTGCTGAGCCGGTTCGCGCCGATCGCGACCGCCGTGGCGGACGACTTACCCGCCGATACGTCAAACCCCTTGATGCCGGATACGATCGCGTCGGCCGCGCCGTAGTAGTGGGCGACATCGGTGCCCGACGACCAGCACCAGTCCTCTACCGGCAGATACGGCAGCTTCGACGCCTTCGGGTCCAGGTTGGCGAAGGCGATTAACTCGGCGGAGGCGATCGGAGAGCTATTGTCCAGGTGCAACGTGTGTCTGCGCATGAGCACATCGGCGTCTGGCGGCACCACGTCATCGATCCAGACGGTCAGACCGTACCTGTCGGCGCGAAAACGTGTCGTGATGGTATCCGAGTCATCCGAGGCGTAGCTCTGCGCGACGTCGAGATCACGCAGCCAGATCAACGCGCTGGTGCCATCGACCAGCCGCAGCACCAGCCCGCTGAACGCGCCTTCGTTCGGTGCGAGGCCAAGTCGCGGTAGGTCGCGACTGATCGTCTTGTACTTGAGCTGGTCATAGTAGGACGGACTTGGCCACTTCAGCACAGACAGCGTGCCGTGCGGGTTGACCGCCACCGAGAGCCGGCCGTTGCCGACGGTGCCGCCGATATCGGTGGGTCCGTAGATCTCCGGGGTTTTCTCGAATGGTTTGAGGCAGAGGGGATTGTTCAACCGCTCGAGCAGGTTCGGGTCGGCATCGCCGTGTGCTGCCCCCGCGGTGCAGACGAGCAGCACCGCGGCCGACACCGCGAGGAATCCCCGGCACAAGCCAGGACGCGTCGAAACTGCCACGGCATCCTTTCGGGTGCATTTGCGCGCCGGTCAATGCGCCCAGCGAACCCACAGTTAGATCCAAGCAAACGAAGTTTGCCTATGCCATTGGTCAATTCGCAATTGTTATCAAGGGGTGCCGGACACGTTATGACCCGCAACCGGCCAGCGTGCGCAGATGTACGCCCCCCGGTGCGGGCAAATCGCGGACAACTGCGCACACCTGCGTCAAAGGGCGACGCACGCACCAACCGCGGCGATATCAGCGAGCTGACCTGCCGGTACCCGGCTGCCGTCGGTACGCACCGACCTGGAGGTCTACGGGCGAGGCAGCGCCGACGACAAGGCCGGCATCGCAACCCGTCTCTGACGCTGCGCGGAGCGCGTTCCGGCAGGCGTGGGGTACCGACCCGGTCGAGATGGGGATGTGGTGGTTCGATCCCGTTCATCGCCGAATTCGCCGCCGCGTTGCCTGCGCCTGGGCGTGCTGGAACGCGCCGCCACCGCCGAAGCACTGCTGCTGGGTCTGCTGAGCGCCGCATTCACAGCACCATCGGCAAACCAAAGTCCGGAAACAACTGGGGCGCAAACCAAGCCGTGACACGGTCGACACCGCCCACGCCGACGCTGACTTGCTGCAAGTGAAATGCGCGATGGACGCCGCCGGCATCGCGCATGTACACCGCGAACACCGGTAGGCCATTAGCGGACGTCGGCAGCAACCGCATATCGCCGGGCTGCCGGGCCGGACACCAGCTGCGGATCAAGATACCGATCTGCTCTGGGCCGCGGTACCAGCCGGGGAAGGGCGGCATCTCCCACACCACGTCGGCCGCGAGCAGCTCGACGATAGCCGCGACATCGTATGCCTCGAACGCCCGCAGATACGCGTCAAGCAGCTGCCGATGCCGTTGGCTGTCCGGCCGCGCCGCTATGGCCGAATCAGCAACCGCACCCATCCGCGCCCGAGCCCGCTGCAACGTCGAGTTGACACCGGCGACCGACAACCCAAGTGCCTCGGCCACTTCGCCGGCCCGCAAGGCAAGCACGTCGCGCATGAGCAGTACGGCCCGTTGTTGAGCGGTCAGGTGCTGCAGCGCGGCTACGAACGCGATCCGAACGGACTCTCGGCTGATGGCCTGTTCACCTGGGTCGGCCGGCGCATCCGACCACAGCCACCCATCGGGGATCGGTTCCAGCCACGGTGTCGACAGGTCTTCTTCGGGCCGATTGTGGGCGTCTTCGGCCGAGGTGCCCAGGCCGGCCGGAAGGGGTCGGCGCTGACGCTGGTCCAGATAGGTCAGGCAGGCATTGGTGGCGATGCGATATAGCCAGGTGCGCACCGAGGAGCGGTGTTCGAAGTCGTTGAACGAGCGCCAGGCCCGCAGGTAGGTCTCCTGGGTCAGGTCTTCAGCGTCGTGCAGACACCCGGTCATCCGGTAGCAGTGTGCTCGAACCCCGCGCCGAAACGGGTCGAGAAGGGCGGCGATTTCGTCGGATTCGACGGCAACCTCGGACGCGGGCATGCACTGACGTTACCGGCCGGCCGGCAAGCCGGCCAGTGTTGACTGGGTTTGGGAGTCAGCCCGTATCGGCTGCCGCCTCCAATGCGGCGACATCGAGTTTGACCATCGCGAACATGGCTTGCTTGACGCGTTGCACCCGCACCGGGTCCGGATCGGTCATCAATTCACCCAGCCGCCGCGGTGTGACTTGCCAAGACAGCCCGTAGCGGTCTTTGAGCCATCCGCACTGCGCCTCGCTGCCGCCGCGGGCCAGCGCGTTCCAGTAGTAGTCGATCTCGGTTTGGTCAGCGCACTCGATCTCGATCGAAACCGCTTCGGTGAACGGGAAGTCGGGGCCGCCGTTGACGGCCGAGAACTCACGGCCGTCGAGGCTGAACAACACCACCAGCGGGGTGCCGTCGCGTTCGGGATTCTCCGGCCCCCAGTAGGAGACGTGGGTGATCTCGGAGTTGGGGAAGATCGCCGTGTAGTATTCGGCGGCTTCCAGCGCGTGGGTGTCAAACCACAAGCCGATACGGGTGGTGGGCATCGTCTGCTCCTCTCTGAGCTGTCGGCGAGCGGGCCGGCTCTTGGTGATATCGACCGAACCCGAGACGAAAACTCATCGCGAAGAGCTATAGCGACAGGTCCCGGCGCAGTTTGGCCACGTGCCCGGTGGCTCGGACGTTGTATTGCGCGAGCGCGATCCTGCCGTTTTCGCCGACGACGAAGGTCGAGCGGATCACGCCCTGCACCGTTTTGCCGTACATCTTCTTCTCGCCGTAGGCGCCCCAGGCGGTCAAGACGTTGCGATCCGGGTCGGACAGCAGTGGAAACGTCAACCCGTTGGCGTCGCGGAACTTGGCCAGCTTGGCCGGCGGGTCGGGGGAGATGCCGACGACGTCGAGACCAGCGTCGTTGAGGTCCCGCAGGTTGTCGCGAAAATCGCAGGCTTGCTTGGTGCAGCCGGGGGTGGACGCCGCCGGATAGAAATAGACGACGACTCGGCGGCCTCGGTAATCGGCCAGCGACACCGGGTTGCCGTCGGCGTCGGGCAGCCGGAAGGCGGGCGCGGTGTCACCGGGCTGCAGGCGGGTGGGCCCGGTCTTGGAATTCATCGAGTAAGCCCTTTCTGCTCACCGGAGCGCCGGAATCGGCGCCGGCTGCTCTAGGGTAGTTCCGCAGGGCAGCAAATTTGAGGACCGATCGCAGTGGAGGGCGACAGTGGTGGAGCGGGATCCCGATGCCATCAAGAAGGACATCGATCAGGCCCGCGACCAACTGGCGTCAACGGTGGACATCCTGGCGCAGCGGGCCAACCCTCGTCGTCTCGCCGAGCGGGCCCAAGCCCGCGCGGTCGCCTTGGCCAAGAATCCCGTGGTGATCGCCTCAGTGGCTGGCCTGGGGGCGTTCGGGGTGGTGTTGGTGGTGCGCAAGATCAAAAACCGCTGATCCGATGGTGCGCCGTCAGGGTTTCGAACCCCGGACCCGCTGATTAAGAGTCAGCTGCTCTACCAACTGAGCTAACGGCGCGAGACGGCCGAGACCGCGAGAGCGACAATAACAGGCACCACGTCGCGTGGCGAATCTCCGATCGTCGCCCCGGTCCGGGCACCGCGGTATCCGTAGCCGCGCTATCGCTTCGGCCGACCCTCTAGACTACTGTCGAGCGGCTGGGCAAGCGTTTGCGCAACGGAGGGACGGCATGGGTCAGGTTGGTTCGGCATCTCGCCGCCGCGGACATCGGGGCCGGTCAGCGGCTTTGCTGTTGATTCCCGCAGTGGTGTTGGCGCTGGGCGCTTGCGGTCGTGGTGCCGACCCCGAACCGATGAGAACCATCACCGACAAGGGCACCCCGTTTGGTGACCTGCTGGTGCCGAAGCTGACCGCCTCGGTCACCGATCAAGCCGTTGGTGTCGCGGTGGACGCGCCCGTGACGGTGACCGCTGAGGACGGAGTCCTCGGTGACGTCACCATGGTCAACGAAAACGGCCGGACGGTGGAGGGGCAGCTCAGCCCCGACGGCTTGACCTGGTCGACTGCCGAGCCACTCGGCTACAACAGGCGCTACACGGTGAACGCGAAATCACTCGGCCTGGGTGGGGTGACCACCCGGCAGATGACGTTTCAGACCCATTCACCGGAAAACCTGGCGATGCCCTACCTGATGCCCCGCGACGGTGAGGTGGTGGGTGTGGGCCAGCCGGTGGCGATCCGGTTCGACGAGAACATCGCTGACCGTGTCGCGGCCGAAAGGGCGATCAAGATCACCACCGACCCGCCCGTCGTGGGTGCGTTCTACTGGCTGAATAACCGCGAAGTACGTTGGCGGCCAAAGTCGTTCTGGAAGCCAGGCACCAACGTCGATGTGGCGGTCAATATCTACGGCGTCGACTTGGGCAACGGGGTGTTCGGCCAGGACAGCGTCAGTGCGCACTTCACCATCGGTGACGAGGTGATCGCCACCGTCGACGACGACGCCAAGTCGCTGGTGGTGCGCGTCAACGGCGAAGTCGTCAAGACCATGGCGGTGTCGATGGGCAAAGACAGCACCCCGACCAACAACGGCATCTATCTCGTCGGCGAACGGTTCCGGCACATCGTGATGGACTCATCGACGTACGGTGTTCCGGTCAACTCGCCCAACGGGTATCGCACCGACGTCGACTGGGCGACGCAGATCTCCTACAGCGGGATCTTCGTGCACTCCGCACCCTGGTCGGTGGGCGCGCAGGGGTACAGCAACACCAGCCATGGCTGCATCAATGTGAGCCCCAGCAACGCGATGTGGTTTTACGAGAACGTCAAGCGCGGCGACGTGGTGCAGATCATCAACACCATCGGGGCGACGCTGCCCGGCACCGAGGGGCTCGGCGACTGGAACATCCCCTGGGAGCAGTGGCAGGCCGGCAACGCCAACGACTGAGCAGGAGCCGGGCGCTGTCGGTTACGTCAGCCCCACGCTGATCGACCCTGGACCGACGCGTACTCGCCGCGTGTGTCGACCGGGGAATGTTGGGACGGGCTGAGCGAGTTGGGAAAAGCAAAAGGTCAAGCGACCGACGGCAGTGCGACCGACACAGGAGGATGTGATGGAACCCGATCCGGTCGCTGGCCAAGAAGACGAAGCAGCAGGCGTGGTGTCCCCGCCCAATACGCCCACTACGCAGGTCGACCGGATGCGCGCGGCCGTCGAGCACGCGGTTGCGGTCGGTCCCAGCTTCCTGCGCGGTGACATCGACGCCGACCACATGGCCGATACGATGGTTCGCGCCGTCCGTGACTACGTCGAACAAGAACGAGCCGCGGACGGCGATGGTAGGCCGCGCGACGCTGAAGCCAGAACGCTGCAGGGCGTCCTCGCGGAACTGCTCGGATGCGGTTCGGGCTACCTCGCGGGGCAGTGTGACGCCGCCTGTGTGGCGCGCACCATGACCCAGATGGTGCGCCAGTTCGGTCCCCGCTGAAAAGCGTCTGGCCAGCGTGAGCACCGCCGGCCATCGTGGGGTGAGTGACGGGACTCGAACCCGCGACCCCCAGGATCACAACCTGGTGCTCTACCAACTGAACTACACTCACCATCGCCGCGAACCGAGACCGCGCATTTACGCGGACCTCCTGCGGCGACGTCGATACTAGCCGCTGGTCGGCTCCGGGGCCGAATCGATCACGCCGGGTGTGCCTTCGTCGGTGCCAAGCTCGGCCGCGATCGCGGCGATATCGCTGGTAGACGGGCCGGGAGGGGGGACGAAGACGGTGCGCCGGTAGAATTTCAGCTCGCGAATGGATTCGTGGATGTCGGCGAGAGCACGATGCGCCAGTCCCTTTTCCGGTTGGCCGAAGTAGATCCGCGGATACCAGCGTCGGCACAGCTCTTTGATCGAGCTGACGTCGACCATTCGGTAGTGCAGGTAAGAGTCCAGGGTCGGCATGTCGCGGGCGAGGAAAGCGCGGTCGGTGGCGATCGAATTGCCGGCCAGCGGCGCCGCCTTGGCCTGCTTGACGTGGGTACGCACATAATCGAGCACCATCCCTTCCGCGGTTGCCACGTCCACAGTGGCGGCTCGGACCTCCTCGATCAGACCGGATCGGGTGTGCATCTCGGTGACTACGTCGATCATCGATGCCAGCGCGGCGTCGTCGGCGTGGATCACCACGTCGATACCGTCGCCGAGAACGTTGAGTTCAGCGTCAGTGACCAGCACTGCGATCTCGATCAGTTGGTCCGAGCTCAGGTCCAGCCCGGTCATCTCGCAGTCGATCCAGACCAGCTCGTCTCGTGCAGCGCTCACAGTAAGCCAACGTTAGCCGTTCCGCACTGAGCGACCTCGCCGGGTTATCGGGCGGCCAAGTAGTGTCGTGGCTTGCCGGTAGCACCGGCGCACCGACCTTCAGGAGGCTCAGGGCACGATGACTTCCGAATCCACGCCGCGCGGCGACTCGGCGGCAGCCGCAGCGCAACAGATCGCGAGCGGCTACGCGGTCGGCGGGCACGCCCTGGACCTGGGCGCCGTGGTGATCGACGGCACCGCCAATCCAGCAGCGCAGGTCCGCATTCCGCTGGCCACCATCAACCGGCACGGCTTGGTGGCCGGCGCCACCGGAACCGGCAAGACCAAGACGCTCCAGGTGATCGCCGAACAACTGTCCGCGGCGGGTGTTCCAGTGCTGATGGCAGACGTCAAAGGTGACCTATCCGGGTTGTCCCGGCCCGCCGAAGCCGACGACAAAACCACCGAGCGCGCCAAAGACACCGGCGACGCCTGGGCGCCGACCGGATTCCCGGTGCAGTTCCTGTCGCTGGGCACCGACGGTATCGGTGTACCGGTGCGGGCCACCGTCTCCAGCTTCGGTCCGGTCCTGTTATCGAAAGTGTTGGGGCTCAACCGGACCGGGGAGTCAACGTTGGGCCTCATCTTTCACTGGGCGGATCAGAAAGGCCTGCCGCTACTGGATCTGAAGGATTTGCGTTCCGTGATCAGCTATCTGATCGGCGACGAGGGCAAGTCCGAGTTGAAAACTCTCGGCGCGGTGTCGTCGGCGACAGCCGGGGTGATCCTGAGGGCGCTGGTCAACCTGGAAGCCGAAGGCGCCGACACTTTCTTCGGCGAACCCGAACTGGACCCCAACGACCTGATCCGCACCGATGACGGTGGCCACGGAATCATCTCGCTGCTCGAACTGGGTGATCAGGCTGCTCGCCCGGTGATGTTCTCCACCTTCCTGATGTGGGTGCTGGCCGATCTGTTCACCCTGCTGCCCGAGGTCGGCGATGTGGACAAACCTAAGCTGGTGTTCTTCTTCGACGAAGCGCATCTACTGTTCACCGACGCGTCGAAGGCGTTCCTGCAGCAAG
>CAZPZQ010000102.1:0-10771 GCA_964590745.1 uncultured Mycobacterium sp.
CAGTGCCAGCAGGTGCGGGTAGTACAGCAGCACCGACGACAGGATCGGCATCACCTTGTGCACCGACGCGATGCCGACGTGCACGTGCACCCCCCAGATCAGCATCTGCCGTCCCCACCACTGGGTGCGCTTGATCAATTCGGCGTATCGCGGTGCGTCGGTTAATTTCTGCGCCGACCATTTCGCGAACGGGTGGGTGCCCGCGCAAAACAGCTCAAGGCCCCGCTCCCGGACGATCTGTCGGACTCCGCCCAGGGTGGCGCCCAGATCGTCGACCACCTGTGCGGTGGTGTCGCAGACACCGCTGACCAGTTCCACGGTGTTTCGCAGCAGTTCCTTGTGGACGTGCGGGTTTTCGCCGAGCTCGGAGATGACGGCGGTGGCTTCGTTGCTCAGGTCGCGGGTTTCCGGGTCGACGAGTGCGAACTCCCATTCCACCCCGACGGTCGGCCGAGGCGAGCCGACGAAGTCGATATGGGCGCGGGCCCGGCTGCTCGGTAGGCCGGCCAGGACGCTATCCGGATCCGATGACACCGCACGCCACCCGTTTACCGGCATCGCCGGTGGCAAGCGTGGTTTGATCCGGGCCGGGTGTGCCGTTGACCTGGGTGTAGCGCTCGGCCGGAATGTTGGCGAAGTTGTCCGGGTCGGCGTGGATGATGATCGCGGTCCGCTCACCGGAAACCAGCTCGTCCTTGGTGAAGGCGTCGGTGGTGGTCACCAGCAGAGCGCTGCCGTCCTCGCGCACGTGCAGTGAGGTCAGGTCTCCGCTTTGCGGGTGCCCGTCGTGCCCGGGCGCTTGGAAGTGTCCGCCGGCGGAGAGAAAGTCGCCGGGCGCCCCGCCGGTGGGGGCCACCGAATCAGGTTCGCACTTGCCCACTGCGTGGATGTGCAGCCCGTGAAAGCCTGGCGAAAGCCGCCCGGTGCTGGTGGTTTGGACGGTGATGGTGGCATAGCCCCCACCAGCGCCGTCGCTGAACTCGAGCTTGGCGGTGGCGATCTGCGCCCCGTCGGCGGCCTTGAGTTGGGTGGTCAGGGTGTCGCCGGTCCCGGCACCGCCCGGGGTGGTCGCCGACTGGGCCGGCGCCGGCGATCCGGTCCAGATCGATGGGGTGGTCCCCGGTGTGTCCGAAGCCGGCTGGTTGGGCGTGCACGCGCCCAGCACCGCGACGGGGGCGGCGAATAGGGCGGCGGCGACACTTCTGCGATGGCCTGACGTGAGCATGCTCAGGAGCTTAACTCGCGACCACCACGATGACCCCGGGCGGTTGCTCGGCAAGATCGGCACTGCGCGGCTCCACCGGGGCATGCAGCAGCTCGCCTACCGCGTGCGCGGCATCGCGTTCCCCGGTGGCCTCACCGAAATACACCGTGGTGGTGTCGACATCTTCCAGCGCGAGATTGTCCACCTCGGTGACGTTCCAGCCGGCGTTTCGCAACTCGCCGGCGGTGTGTTCGGCGACGCCTTCCTCGTCCGAGTTGCTGTACACCCGTACGTCGGCTTTTTCAGCGGCCGGCTTTTTGCTCCCGGCCGCCGACGTGGTGGTCATGGTGGTTAGGGTGGTGTCCGAATCGTCGTCGGCGTCGCTGCCCGAACCCATCGCCTGGAACCCGACCAGCAAAAAGATCACCCCCAGGAACAGCAGCACCATCACCATGGCCCGCAACGGGAGGCCGGCGGAGTCAGGGATGCGTTCGCTCATTGCGCCCACTGTATCCAGGAGCGGGCCCGAACCCGCAAAGCTGCGGCGGCCGTGCCGCCGTCAGGGGGCCTCGAAGCCGAGCCGGCGGGCGGCCTTGGCTTTCTGCCGGCTGGCCCGGAGCCGACGCAGCCGTTTGACCAGCATTGGATCGGCGGCCAGTGCCTCCGGCCGGTCGACCAGCGCATTGAGTACCTGGTAGTAACGGGTCGCCGACATCGAGAACAGCTCTTTGATGGCTTCTTCTTTTGCGCCGGCATACTTCCACCACTGCCGTTCGAACGCCAGAATGTCATGTTCGCGACGCGTTAGGCCATTGGTGACCTCAGAATCGTCCCCTGACCGATTAGCCCGCGCCATCGCGCCGTCCATATAGCTCCCTGGGACCCTTCCGGAGAATTCTCGAATAGCCTGCCAATGTTCGTGCCCAGCGTCGGCGTGTTCCGGCGAATATTCAACCACGCCTGGCACTGTTGGGCCGGAACCTGGGCCCGCGAGTCGGCTATCTCACCGAACCGCCGAATTTGTTCGCTGCCTCACACCATCGCGGAGCGCCACACTGGTGCCGATTGCCCGGCTTCTCCTCACGCCGCTTCGCGGCGTGCATCGTCGCCGAGCCCAAGCTTGATTGTTCACCTCCTCCGCCCGCCGCTCCGGCGGCGGGCATCGTCGGCTCGCTTAAGCTTGCCGATCATGGCCGTCGTACCCATCCGCATTGTGGGAGATCCGATCCTGCGCACTCCGACGGATCCGGTGCCGGTCGGCGACGACGGATCCCTGCCGGCCGATGTGGGCACATTGATCGAGACGCTGTACCAAACCATGGATGCGGCCAACGGTGTCGGGTTGGCCGCCAACCAGATTGGGGTGGGGCTCCGCGTCTTTGTCTATGATTGCGCCGATGACCGGGGCCAACCCACCCGGCGGCGCGGTGTGGTGGTCAACCCGGTGCTGGAAACCTCGGAGGTGCCCGAGACCATGCCCGACCCGGACGACGACGACGAGGGCTGCCTGTCGGTACCCGGCGAATCGTTTCCGACCGGCCGGGCGGATTGGGCGCGGGTCACCGGCCTGGACGCGGACGGCAACCCGGTGACGCTGGAGGGCACCGGGTTGTTCGCCCGGATGCTGCAGCACGAAACCGGCCACCTGGACGGCCTGCTGTACCTGGATCGGCTGGTGGGCCGCTACGCTCGGGCGGCGAAACGCGCGGTCAAGTCGCATGGCTGGGGGGTGCCCGGGCTGTCCTGGATGCCCGGCGAGGTGCCCGACCCGTTCGGCCACCCATGACGACCCGGGCCCAGCCGCCGCAGCTGCCCGATGTGGGCAGCCGGGTGAGCCTGCGCTACCTACGGCCCGAGGGCGCTGACCCGCCGATGGCCGACGTGGTGGGCCACCTGGTGGAAACCGGGCCCCGGGTTCAAGTGCGATCGGCCGACGGTGCGCTGCACGAGTTCCGGCTGGCCGACGTGCTGTATGTGCGCCGGCTGACCGACCGGCCGGTGAAGAACTCAGCCATCCGCGCGGTGGAGCACGCCGCTGCATTAGCCTGGCCCGGTGCCGAGCACCAGTGGCTGGACGGCTGGTGGCTGCGCGCCGGCTACGGTGCCACGCTGCGGGCCAATTCCGCTGTGCCGCTGGATATGTACGTACAAACCAGCACCATTCCGGCGATCATCGACTGGTACACGCAGCGCGGGCTGACACCGCGACTGGCGGTACCGGAGCGGCTGCTGCGGCTACCGGAGAACATCCCCACCGAATGCGAAACCCGCACACTGGTGGCTGATCTTTCGGATCTTCCGGCCGAAGCCGCCGGCACCGACGGCCCGGCCGTCACGCTGTCACCGCAACCGGACGCCGGCTGGCTGAACTGCTACGCCCGCGACGTGCCGGCCGAGGTGTTGACCGCAGTGGCCGACGGGGCGGTGGTGTTCGCCGCCATTGCCGGGCTGGCGGTCGGACGTGCCGCCGTCACCGAGTCGCCGGATGGGACACGCTGGGTCGGCATCTCCGCGGTGCGGGTGATCGATCACGAGCGGGCCCGAGGTCACGGCCGTGCCATCTGCGCGGCGCTGCAGTCGTGGGGTCGCGACAACGGCGCCACCGGCGGTTACACCCAGGTGCGCAGTGACGACACCGCGGCGTTCGGGTTCTTCGAGGCGATCGGGTTCACCGGCCAGCACCGCGTCCGCTACCTCGATCCCCGGGTGCTGCGCTCGTAGGGTGGGCTGCTGGGAGAAGGCTGGAAAAAGCTGGGAGCAGACATCGACACGAAGAACCTGCGGCTCGCCACCTGGAATGTGAACTCCATTCGCAGCAGGCTGAGCCGGGTGACCGACTGGTTGGCGCGCGCCGATATCGACGTGCTGGCCATGCAGGAGACCAAGTGCGCCGACGACCAGTTCCCTACCCTGCCGTTCTTCGAACTGGGCTACGAGGTCGCCCACGTCGGGTTCAACCAGTGGAACGGCGTGGCGATAGCGTCCCGGGTCGGCTTGGACGACATCCAGATCGGCTTCGACGGCCAGCCGACCTGGAGCAGCAAACCGGATGTGGAAGCCGTCGCCGAGGCACGCGCACTGGGCGCCACCTGTGCCGGGGTGCGGGTGTGGAGCCTGTACGTGCCCAACGGCCGCGCGCTGACCGATCCGCTTTACCTCTACAAGCTGTATTGGCTTGCCGGCCTACGCGAGACCGCTGCAGGCTGGTTGCGTGAGGATCCGGCCGCACCGATCGCGCTGGTCGGTGACTGGAACATCGCCCCAACCGATGACGACGTGTGGAGTGTGGAGTTCTTCGAGGGCTGCACGCATGTGTCCGAGCCGGAACGCAAGGCGTTCAACGCGATCGTCGACGCGAGGTTCACCGACGTGGTCCGGCCGTTCGCCCCCGGACCCGGCGTGTACACCTACTGGGACTACACCCAGCTGCGCTTCCCGAAGCGGCAGGGCATGCGCATCGACTTCATCCTGGCTTCGCCGGCGTTGGCGGTGCGGGTTGTCGACGCCCAGATCGTCCGTGAGGAGCGCAAGGGAAAGTCGCCGAGCGACCACGCACCGGTCCTGGTGGAGCTGCGTCCCGAGTAACACCCGACCGGCTCCGAGCCGACGCGTTGGGCATCGATTCTCTGCCGAGCGCGCCGGAAGTGCTTAAGATGGTGATGCTATGAACTCTGCTCATCCGAGCATCCCCCGCATGCGGGCATCCACCACCCCGCGGGACCGGTTTGCGGGCGGTCCGACGAAACGGGGGGAACAGTTATGACTTCCGATGATGGTCCGGCACGAAGACTGACCCGGGCGGTGGGACGCGCCGCCAGCGTAACCACCGAGGCAGCGGGCGCGGTGGGCGGTGCCGCGATCAACGGCGTGGTCGGCGGCGTCAAGGGCGCCGCGGCCGGGGTGCAGCGAGGGTTGAGCAGCGGCAGTCATTCCACTCCGGCCGCGGCGCTGACGTTAGGCGCCCTCGGTGTCGCCGGGTTGGTGGAGTGGCCGGTGCTGGTCACCATCGGCGGCGCTGCGTTGGTGCTGCGGCAGCTCAATCGGCGGCAAGGCCAACCGGCCGCCCCGCGGGCGGTGTCGGCCAAAGCCCCGGCCAAAGCCCCAGCCAAAGCCCCAGCCAAGGCCCCGGCCAAGGCCCCAGACAAACCGCCGGTCAAGGCGCCGGCGAAGGCACCAGCGAAGGCACCGACCAAGGCCACGAAAGCCACGAAATCAGCGGGGTCGCGACGCAGCGCGCCGGCCAAACGCACTTCGGCACGAAAGCCGGGCAGCGGTCAGTCACGCGGTCGCCGGTAGTCGGGCGCGAGTGAATATCGGCCAACCTTTCCAACGATCCCTAGCGTTGCGTGCAGTCGCCGCCGGTATTCAGGCCGCCACCGCGGTCGCCAGCGCTGGCGTCGGCCTTGCGACCCTGCCCGCCCGAGAAACCGCCAAGGTGCTGGCCCGAGAATTCGCCGGCTCCACACTGTCTCGGCGCTGCTGGCGGGGCGAGCAGCGAGCCTGGGTCGAGGTGCGCGGCCTGGACGGGCCGGCCGGCGCTGAACTCGCCACCGCTGTGCTGGGCGCGGTGCGCGCCCTGCCCGGCGTCAGGGCGGCCGGGCTGAACCACCCACTGGCCCGGCTGGTCGTCGACTTCGACGTGGAGAGCCCGGGCACCACGTCGCTGCGAGAGTTGTGCCGCGTCGTCGCCGCGGCGGAAAACCAACACCGCACCGCCAAGGCCAAACGAGTCCCGTCGGCGGTGAAATCGGCCAGTCTGCCCGGCGACGGACTGACTCAGGCGATGCGGGCGGTCACCGTCGGCGCCAACACCGTCGGCCTGGGCGTGGCGGCCATCGGCCGGCTGATGCGGCTGCCCGGCCTGCCGCTCGGCCTGGAGGCCGTGGTGGTGGCCGTCGACTACCAGCCGCGGCTGCGCCGGCTACTCGAGGAGCGGATCGGCAAACCGGTGACCGATACCGTCTTGGCGGTGGCCACTGCCGGTGTGCATGTGCTCAACGCCGCGCCCACGTCGCTGGCGGTGGACCTGGCGGTCGAAACACTCAAGGCCGGCGAGGAGCGCGCCGAGGCGCGGGCCTGGCGGCGGCGCGAACCGGTGCTGGCCGACGACGCCTATCACCCACCGATCCGGGCGGCCGCGCGCCCGGTGCCGCGGTCCCCGGGGCCGATCGAACGTCACGCGGACCGCAGCGCCTGGCTGCAGGCCGGCAGCGCCGCGGTAGTGGGCGCGGCGACTCGCAGCACCGATATGGCCGGCACCGCCGTCGCGGTGACCGCGCCCAAAGCCGCTCGCACCGCCCGGGAGTCGTTCGCAGCGACGCTGGGACGAGGCTTGGCCGACCAGCACGGGGTATTGGCGTTACGGCCGGCCAGCCTGCGCGAGTTGGATCGGATTGACACCGTAATCATCGACCCGGGGGTGCTGTGCGCCGACAAGCTGCGGGTGGTGCATGTGCGCGGCGGCGAGGACGACGAACTGGTCGAGCTATGGCAACAGGCCCAGGCCCGCCTCGACGACGACAGCCTGCAGCCGGGCTGGCACCCGATCGGCAAGCCCGGTGCGGCCGAAGCGTTGTTCCAGCCAGTGTTGAAGCCGCTGGCCGGGGCGGTGGTCAGCGAAACGCGGCGGGCTGACGTGGAAGTGGTGTCGCTCGACGTCGACGCGCTCGGTGAGTTGCGGCCGATCTTCGACGAACTGTGCCCGGCCGGCGCCGGCACCATCGACGATGCACTGACCGCCCTGGTGGCTAGCTATCAACGCGATGGCCACGACGTGGCCGTGCTGTCGGCGACCGCAGCGCGAGCGCTGGCTGCAGCCGACGTGGCGTTGGGCATGACGGCCGCCGACGGCTCGCCGGCGTGGGGCGCCGATCTGCTGTTGCCGGATTTGGCGGCCGCGTGGCGGGTGGTGCATGCGCTACCGGCGGCCCGGTCGGCCAGCCGGCGCGGGGTAGAAATCTCAGTCGGTGCCTCGGCGTTAGGTGGGCTGCTGATGCTGCCCGGCGTGCGCGGACGCGGGCCCGGCCCGGTGACCACCGGCGCGGCGACCGGTGCGCTGGCGGGCTACTGGCTGGGCCGGCGGGCGACCGCCACCGGGGTGCCGCGCCCGGCGCCGGTGCACGAGTGGCACGCCATGTCGGTGCAGCGGGTTCGTGCCGTGCTGCCGGCGCCGGACGACGCCCGGTTGGCCACTGCGGCCGGGCGCCGCTATCCGCCGCTCGCCGCGGCTGTGCTGACGCCATTCGAGTTGGCTCGACGCGGGCTGGCCTGGACCGCACCGCCGCGCCAGCTGGTCGCGCAGTTCGCCACCGCGATCCGCGGCGAGCTGTCCGATCCGATAACGCCGGTGCTGGCGTTGGGCGCGGCGGCCAGCGCAGTGTTGGGTTCCCCGGTGGATGCCGTGCTGGTCGGGTCGGTGCTCGGCGGCAACGCCGTGCTGGCGGCCGCACAGCGGCTGGTCGCCGAGCGGCGGCTGAACGTGCTGTTGACCCAGCAGGTTCCGCTGGCCCACAAAATCGTCTCCGTCGCTGTCGCCGCCGACGAGCGGACCTATCAAGACGTCATCGCCGAGCAGTTGCGTCCGGGCGATGTGATCGAGGTGCGCGCGCACGAGGTGGTGCCCGCCGACGGCCGGCTGATCGAGGTGATTGACCTCGAAGTCGACGAGTCATCGCTGACCGGTGAGTCGCTGTCGGTGACCAAGCAGGTCGAGCCCACTCCCGGCGCGGAGCTGGCTGAGCGGCACTGCATGCTCTACGCCGGCACCACCGTGGTGACCGGCACCGCGGTGGTGCTGGTGACCGCCGTGGGCAGTGACACCCACGGCTGCCGCGCCGCCGACCTGGTGGCTGGCGAGCAGGCCGCCGTCGGGCTGCAGCACCAACTCAGCCTGCTCACCGGGCAGGCGTGGCGGATCAGCCTGGCCGGCGGTGCGCTGGTCACCGGACTGGGGTTGGCGCGGCGGATCGGCCTGCGGCAGGCGGTGGCCAGCGGCATCGCCATCAGCGTCGCCGCCATTCCGGAGGGACTGCCGTTGGTGGCCACCCTGGCACAGCAGGCGTCGGCCCGACGGTTGACCAATTCCGGTGTGCTAGTGCGTGTTCCCCGTTCGGTGGAGGCGTTGGGTCGGGTCGACGTGGTGTGCTTCGACAAGACCGGGACGCTGAGCATGAACCGGCTGCGGGTGGCGCAGGTGCATCCGGCGGCGGGGCGTTCCCGCGAGGAGGTGCTGTATTGCGCGGCGCACGCGGCGCCGTACGTCAACGGCAACCGGCAGGTACACGCCACCGACACGGCGATCACCGAGGCCGCATACCAAGTGAACGGCGCCGATCCCGGCAATGAAGACGCCGCTCATCTGCCGTTCCGGTCCGGGCGGCCGTTCTCGGCGTCGGTGTCGGGCAGCGACCTGACCGTCAAGGGAGCGCCGGAAGTGGTGCTGGCCAGTTGCGCCGTCGACCCGACGGTCCGGGCGAAGGTGGCCGGCTTGGCCGCCGACGGGTTACGGGTGATCGCGGTGGCGCGTCGCACCTTGACCGCAGAGCAGATGCAGTTCCTCGGGGAGGATCCCGAGCCGGACGCGATCGCTGAGCTATGCCATGACGGGTCGACTTTCGTTGGACTGCTCGGCCTTTCGGATACTCCGCGCGGCGAAGCCGCCGGCCTGCTCGCCGAGTTGAACCGCCGCGAGATTCCGGTCCGGCTGATCACCGGCGACCACCCGATCACCGCCACGGCGATCGCCCGCGAACTTGGTTTGGCGATCACCGCAGAGCAGGTGATCAGCGGCGCGGAGTGGGAAGCCCTGCCCCGCAAAGCCCAGGAACGGGCGGTCACCGAGAAGGTGGTGTTCGCCCGGATGTCCCCCGAGAACAAGGTGCAGATTGTGCAGACCCTGGAACGCACCGGCCAGGTGTGCGCCATGGTCGGCGACGGCGCCAACGACGCGGCGGCGATCCGGGCGGCCACCGTGGGGATCGGGGTGGTGGCGCACGGCAGCGACGCCGCCCGCACCGCCGCCGACGTGGTGCTGTTGGGCGGCCGGGTGCATGCGCTGCTGGATGCCCTCGATGAGGGACGCGAACTGTGGCGGCGGGTACAGGCCGCGGTGGCAGTGCTGCTCGGCGGTAACGCCGGGGAGGTAGCATTCGCCATCATCGGCAGCGCCATCACCGGCCGGTCGCCACTGAACGCTCGGCAGCTGCTGCTGGTGAACATGTTGACGGATGCGCTGCCGGCCACCGCGCTGGCGGTCAGCTCGCTCAACGACCCGGAAGACTTGAGCGGGCACGGGCCCGACCCGAGTGCGCTGTGGCGGAAGGTGGCGGTGCGTGGGACGGCCACCGCGTCGGCCGCGGTGGCGGCCTGGGCGATGGCGTCGTTCACCGGACGACAGCGGCGGGCGGCCACCATTGCGCTGGTCGCGCTGGTGTCGGCCCAGCTGGGTCAGACCCTGCTGGATTCGCACGACCGGCTGGTGGTACTGACCGCGGTCGGCTCGCTGTTCGCAATGGGGACGCTGATCAGCATCCCGGGGATTTCGCAGTTGCTGGGCTGCACCCCGCTGGGCCCGGTGGGATGGGCGCAGGCCCTGGGCACCGCGGGGGTAGCCACCGCAGGGGCGGCCGTGCTGCCTCGTCTGCTGCCCGCCTTGACAGCAGCGCCGCACCCCGATGCGCCCGACCGGCCCAGCGAGCTCGACGAGCCCGAAGAGCCCGAAGAGCGCACCGACGGCGCTGCACCACGACGTGGCCAGGCCGGCGCCGGTTCCGCCGGCAAGCGGGCACGGCACCTCCGCGTTGTAGAGAATGGGGACAGCGGCTCCCGCGACAACGGCGCGGCCCGGCCACCCCGCGACCCATCGCTACCAGGAGGTACATGATGGCGGACAAGTCGCGTCGCAGGACGCCGCAGCATGAAGCCGTCGAACACATCCGCAAGGGCGAAAGCTTCGCGGTCGAGCTTCCGGTGCTGGGCCGGGTGACCGTTCCGCCGCCCGAACAACTCGCCTACTACGGCGGGCTGGTACTGCTGGCCGCCTTCGAGATCATCGATTGGCCGGTGGCGGTGGCGGTGGCCGCCGGGCACATGCTGGCCACGAGTCAGCACAGCGAAATCCTCGAGCAGCTCGGCGAAGCGCTGGAAGAGGCCTGAAAAAGCCGGTGGCCCACAGGCTTTTGCGCCTGCGGGCCAGTCGACTGTCAGCGGAAAATTTACCCGTCGATCACCAGCACCCCGGCGCGCCACAGCAGCGCGTACACCTGGCGCATGGGACCACTCAGCAGCCGCGTGGTCACGTCCACCACCGGATCGGAGATGGTGGAGACCTGACGGTGCTGCCTCTTCGGCGTCGGAACGGCGCGAGGGGCTGGCGTTGGGATGTCGGTGTATGCAATCGCCACCATGATGGCCTCCTAGTCGCGTAACGGTGCCGTACGCGCTCGCAGGTGGCCGGCTTGCGGCTCAGCTGGAGGCGGTATGCGACCGTTCGGATGGGCATGGAACAAATGTCGGATATCGGCTCGGACTATCACCGGAACTCATTCGTCCCTCACCTCCTCTCGGTCG
>CAZPZQ010000103.1:0-4361 GCA_964590745.1 uncultured Mycobacterium sp.
CTGGGGCGCGGGTCGGTATCGATCAACAGTGGTGGCGAGAAGATCTACCCCGAGGAGGTCGAGGCCGCGCTGAAGGCGCATCCGGATGTGTTCGACGCCCTGGTGGTCGGGGGGCCCGACCCCCGCTACGGCCAGCACGTTGCCGCGGTGGTGCAGCCCCGGCCGGGTGCTCGTCCGTCGCTGGCGGAACTGGATCGGTTCGTGCGGTCGGAGATCGCCGGATACAAGGTGCCGCGCAGCCTGTGGCTCGTCGACGAGGTGAAGCGGTCACCCGCGGGCAAGCCGGACTACCGGTGGGCCAAGGAGCAGACCGAAGCCCGGCCCGCCGATGAGGTGCGGACCAGCCAGGTGGAGGCCGGCGCTTAAGCCGGGAAGGCATCCGACAGTTCGCTGGCGATGGTTTCGAATGTGCTGATCAGAGCGAACGTTTCGAAACCCGCCGCCAGGGAGAACAGGTAGGTGTTGTTGGCGATCGGCTTGAAGATCGCCTCCATGAGGTCACCGACTTGCAGGCCCTCCATGATCCACTGCAGGTCATAGTTCGGGATCGTGGTCAACACCCCGGTGATGACATCTGCGGTCGGCAGCAGCGCCGCGTAGGCGGTGGACACCGCGCTGGTGAGCGCGTTGACGATGTGAGTGAACTCGCCCACCGGGTCGGTGGCCAGCGCGCTCATAATCCCGGACCACTGGGCCGGGCTCAGCAGCTCCGGCCCGACGAAGTCCGCCGGCGTCAACGACGACAGGTCGGCCATCGCGGCCTGGGCGCCGGTCGGAACCGCGGCCACCATCTCCTGCAGGGTCTTGGTGATCATGTCGAAGCTGGGGAACAGACCGAACTCGGTGGGCACGTTCGCGGGGCCGGTATCCCAGCCGAAGTCCGGGTCGCCGTAACCGAGGTTGACCAGCGGCGTCAGGATCGGTTGCAGGAAGTCGGCCAGCGGTTTGCCCACGCCGGGAATGCCCAGCAGCAACCGCAGCAGCGGCAGGTACGGAACCGTTTCGTCGTCGAGTGGAATCCCGTAGTAGTTGGTCAGGGTGTCGGCACCGAGGTCGTGAGACCCAGGCAAAAGCACCGCGTGGTCGAGCTGCTCCGGGGTCAGGCCCTGATACGTCGGATGCACGAACTGGATGCCCAAGATCGAGTTCAAGTCGGACAGGAAGTTGATCGGATAGCGCGGAATGTCGGCGAAACCGTCGTAGGCCTGCATGTAGATCGTGGTCGGATACAGGTCGTCGGGGGTGGCGCCGTTGAAGGTGATGCCCAGACTGGGAATTGTCACCCCGTCCAGCCGCTCGAACAGGCCGCCGTTCGGCTGGTTGGGGTCGGCCAGCAACACGAAGTTGAGCGGGGAGTCCGCCCCGGTCGGCACTTTGTCGTCGGCCGCCAACTCGGGCATCAGCATCGAGGAGATGGTGGAGCTCTGCGAATCGCCCAGCAAGACCACGTGGTTGTCCGGGTTGGCCGCGAGTTGTTTTTCGATGGTGTCTTTGAGGATGGTGACGCCCTGGGCTTCGGACTGATCGAGCGTCAAGCTCTTGACGCCGGTGTAGAGCGCATAGTTGCCCTCCGGCGTGAACACGCCTTCGGACTGGTAGCCCTGGCCCGGAAAAAGACGCTGGATGTACAGCTCGTCGTTGGTGTCCACGTAGTGCTGGGAAGGTATCGGGTCACCACTGCCGCCGACGATGAACGCGACATTCTCGCCGTTGGCGAGTTGCACCGCGCGGGCCTGGATGTCGGCGAGTGACGGCGTTCCTGGCGGCACAGCGACGAGTGCGGCACCCAGGATGGCAATACCGGTGGTGACGTAGGGGCGAAGTACGTGCTGCATGCCGTCTCCTTTGCAGCCGCCTGGTGCCAGACGCCTAAAGCAGACGTTAATACGCTGAGATTATCCGTACAATACCCAAAGTTATATTGAGGTTTGCTTACGCTTCCGGCTTAGCCCACTGCACTAGCCGTCGGCGCCACGGTGACGCTGACGGTCTTCGCGCCGGCATCCGATGCAATCACCAGCGTTGGGGCGTCAGCGTCAGAGATGACGTGCCCGCCGGTGACATTCACCTGGTAGCCGTTCGGATACTGGACGGCCGGTGTCGAGATAGTCGTCTGCGCGCCGGCATTGAAGCTGCCGGAACCGTCTACCTTTTCGGTGGAGTAGCTGAGCTGGAAGGTTCCGGAATCAGAGTCAAACGACCAGGCATTCGGGGTGCCGGCGATCGCCTGCGGGTACGGTGCGGCCGACACATCCAGTCTCGCGGTGTCGAGATTGTCGCCGTCCGGTGGCTGGCTCGGGTCGACGACGAGCGCATTTCCGGGCGAGGTGCCGGTAATGGCGGGGACGCCGTTGTAGGCCCACTGCAGCCAGCCGCCCCACATGTGTTGGTCAGCGGAGGCCATCGTGGTAGCGATGGCCGTGCTGCCATCCCCGGATCCGAACTCGGTGATGAATGCCGGGATGTTGTGCGGCTGCGCGTACGCCGACACGTTGTCGGCGATCAGGTCGTTGAACAGCGGGCAGAGCACGGCGTTGTTCAGCGGCGGCGTGCAGTAGTCGTGGAACGCGAAGACGGTGTCCGGCTGGCCGACCGGTCCTAAATGCGTCGGTAACCCCTGGTTGAACAACGTATTCGGTTCGAAGTACACCGGTGTGCTCGGATCGACGGCCCGGATCGCTGCGGCGGCCTGGTTGTAGAACGGAGTCAGTACCTCGGCGTCGAAGTGCGGGCTGCCAAACACGGTCGACAGCGCCTGCGAGCCCGGCCAGGGTTCGTTCATCAGCTCGTAGCCGACCACGTTGGGGTCGTCTTTGAAGTATTCGCCAACGGCTTCCCACATCCGCGCGTAATGATTCTCCAGCCCCACCCCATCGAGGGCTTTGGTGTTGGACCAGAACGCATCCCAGGCGTGGATCTCTGCGGGGTTGAGGGCGTAGCTGGCCGGGAAGCCGAAGTCCACGTTGGGCAGCCCGCCGGTGAGCGTGGCCCATGCCGGCGCACCTTCGCCGGCGAGTGCGATGCTGTAGAGATCCTGGTGCATGTCGAGCACGGTGTAGATACCGTGCCTGGCCAGAATCTGCACGGTCTGTGCGATTGAGTCGAGATAGGCGTAGTTGATGTCGCCGGGCGTCGGTTCCACACCGGCCCAGATGATGCCCAACCGCACCGCGTTGAAACCGTTGTCGGCCAGGAACTGTGCGTCGTCTTCGCCGAACCCTCCGGCAGCCGGCTGATAGGGCGGAATCTTGTAGACCTCGTTGAAGCCGTGCAGGACGACGACCCGTCCGTCGTTGTCGGTAAGCCAGGTTCCGGCGGTGCTGATGGCGGTGCTGGCGCTCAACGGGAGACCCGCGCCGTAGTCGCCGACCGCGCCGTGAATACCGAGCGTGCTGCCGTTGCCGCCGGCGCCACCCAGGGCGGGCAGGACGTGTGGACCGGCCGGCGTGCCGCCTACGCCGCTGTTGCCGGCGTCGCCGCCGTTGCCGCCGCTGCCGAACAGTCCGGTGGCGCTGCCGCCGTCGCCGCCGTTACCCCCGTCGACGCCGTCCCCGCCGTGACCACCGGTGCCGCCGACTCCGAACAGCCAGCCACCGGCGCCGCCGGCACCACCCATGCCGCCGGTGCCGCCGGCATCGTCACCGCCCGGGCCGCCGGCGCCGCCGACGCCCATCAGCCAGCCACCAGCGCCGCCCGCCCCGCCCGGAGCACCCGCGCCGCCGGCACCGCCGGGGCCGCCGTTACCGAACATTCCGGCGGCGCCACCGTCACCGCCGGGTTCGCCGTCCGCCGTATAGCCGGCGCCGCCGTCACCGAACAACCACCCGCCGGCGCCGCCGGTGGGATCCTCAGCCGTCCCGGTTGTGCCGTTGCCGATCATCATGCCCAGGCCCAGGGACACGCTGAACTGGTTGAGCAGTCCGTCAACCTGCTCGCCCACGGCGCTGCTGATCCAGTCCTGCAAAGCGGTGTGCAGGGGGGAGTAGACGAACCGGTCGAACAACGCGGTCAAGTCCGAAGGCGCGTCGGATACTGCGGGTTCGGCAGCTAGACCCGCCAACCCGAAGTTGTCCCACACGGCCGGCGACAGCAACGAATCCCAATTCAGGCTGGTCGTCGCGGTATCCGCAACGGGTGCGACGATCTGCTCGATCAGGTCGCCGACCAGATCAGCGCGCGCCGGCGGTGCGGCCAGGGGCACCATCCCGAGTGCGAGCAATGCCCCCGTTGCGGTGCCGAAGCAGCCACGGCGAACCATCTTCCCGGCGAACCCCCTCGACTCCTTGCGGACCAGCCCCTGCCAGGTCGGCTAGGAAACAACCTAACGTAGTCTGAGGAATTATTGAAGGCCTGTCCCGCAG
>CAZPZQ010000103.1:4461-10749 GCA_964590745.1 uncultured Mycobacterium sp.
CGACCGGCACGGTCAGCGCCCCGGCAGCTTCTGCACCGTCCGGATGATCGGGGTGAGCGCCTTCTGCCAGAGTGCCGGTGAAATTCCCAGCGGCGGATCCAGGTTGAGTATCCGGGCGCTGGACACCGTCTGCGGTTCGGTGTATTTCAGGATCCCGTCGGCACCGTGTCGCCGTCCCACACCGGACGCTTTCATCCCGCCCATCGGCGCCGCGGTGCTGCCGAACGTCAGCGCGTAACCCTCATCGACGTTCACCGTCCCGGATTGCAGCTGAGCGGCGATCGCCTCGCCCTGCGCCTTGCTGGCCGCCCAGACGCTGGCGTTCAAGCCGTACTCGGTGTCGTTGGCTTTCTCGATGGCCGCTTCGACGGTGTCCACCGGGTAGATGCTGACCACCGGACCGAACGTCTCATTGCGTGCGCACTCCATGTCGTCAGTGACGTCGGTCAGCACGGTCGGTTCGAAGAACAGCGGTCCGATATCCGGGCGGGCATTCCCGCCAGCAATCACCGTGGCGCCTTTGGCTTTGGCGTCGTCGACATGACCGGACACCGTCTTGATTTGGTCTTCGGAGATGAGACTGCCCATGTCGGCGGAGAAATCGTAGGCGGCACCGAGCTTCATGTTGCGCACCTGCTCGGCGAACTTTGCGGTGAACTCGCCGGCGACGTCCCGCTCCACGTAGATGCGTTCAATCGAGATGCACAGCTGCCCGGCGTTGGAGAAGCACGCGCGGGTAGCAGCCTTGGCGACTTCAGCCACATCGGCGCCTTTGGTGACGATCATCGGGTTCTTGCCGCCGAGTTCGGCGGAGAACCCGATCAGCCGGCGGCCACACTGCTCGGCCAACGTGCGCCCGGTGGCGCTTGAACCGGTGAACATCAAATAGTCGCAGTTGGCCACGATGGCGGTTCCGACCACCGAGCCCGGCCCGGGCACCACGGCGAACACGTCGGGCGGCAGCCCCGCCTGGTAGAGCAGTTCGGCGTTGGCCAGCGTGCCGTACGGTGTCTGACTGTCCGGTTTGATCACCACCGCATTGCCGGCCAGCAACGCCGGGATCGAGTCCGAAATCGACAGCGTCATCGGATAATTCCACGGCGAAATGACCCCGACGACCCCCTTCGGGTGGTAATTGACGACGGTCTTGACGATACCGGGTAACAAGCCTTGAACCCGCTTCGGGGCGAGCAGCTTGGCGGCTTGCCGCGCGTAGTAGCGCGCGTTGAGCATGATGTCGACGATCTCTTCCTGGGCTGCCGAACGGGCCTTACCGGTCTCGGCCTGCGCGACGTCCATCAGGAAATCCCGGTTAGCCACCACCAGATCGCGGTAGCGTTCGATGATCGCGCAGCGCTCCTGCACCGGACGCTGGGCCCAGTGTTGTTGCGCTGCCCGGGCTTTGGTGAACGCCGCCGTCACATCGTCAGCCGTGCCGATGGGTATGGTGGTCAGCTCCCGGCCGGTGAAGACTTCCTCGATGGTCCTGGTCTGCCGTGCATCGATATCGGCGATGGCGGCCAACTGACGCAGCCGGGCAAAATCTGCAGCAGACGGAGCGGACATGGTTGCCTCCTGGTTGCGGTTACGGCGACTGATCGTCAACCTACCTCGCGCAACTCCCGCCCGGCAGGAGGGATTTGTGAACGTCCAGCCAGTGCGTCATCCGGTTGACCGCAGCGACGCCGGTGTCGAACATCCCGTCGTGCGGTTCGGCGGCCAACGCGACACCCACCTGTCCGACATCGGCGGACACGATGCCGAACTGGCGCACCAGGTAGCCGCCGGCCACGCCCGGGCCCCAGCCGCCCTTGGCGGCGGCGCCGTCGGCGGCGAGTCCCCAGCGCTGTTCGTCAACCAGCCTGTGCATCATCTCGACCACAGTGCGGGCGTCGTCCAGGCAGGGCAAGTGTGCGGCGAACTGGGCTTGTCGCTTCAAGCTCCACTCGGTCTGGCCGAATGCGGTGAAACCCGGCCGGAGGCGGCGTGATTCGACGATCGTGGTGGTATCGCCGGCTGCTCTGAGGACGGCTTGGACCTGCTGAGCAGCTTGATCGGGCGGCCCGAGCTCAGCCCAGAGTTGCTCGGCGGCCGTGTTGTCGGATTGGGTGATGGCCTTGATCATCAATGGTTGCGTCGTCGCACCGCCGGACCGCTGTGCGGCAATCGCCAGCGGCACTTTGGCGGTTGACCACGCGACGCCGCTAGACCACGTGCCAAGCGTGGACACCGTGTTTGTGCCGACCGGAGCGAATGCGATACCGACCGTGGCCGGGATGGCGGCAACCGCCCTCCCGAAACTGGCCGCCAACGCACGTTTCGCCTGCTCGGTGTCCTGCGCCGAGCAGGCGCCGATCAGCAGCACTGCGATACCGACGGCCGCGAGCGATCGTCGCCGGAAAATAGACCACTCGGTCCGCATAGCCGGTCGCGGCGCGTTAAGGCGTCAGGTCAGCTCCGAAGAATATGGCGGCGATGTCAACGGGGATGGAGAGGAACTGAGCCCCGAGCAACTGGAAATCGGCAGCCAGCACCTCAAGTTGGGCGGCCGGGATCCCGATGTCGTTCGCAATCGCGTCCGCGAATGCGTGATCGGAGCTGAGAACGGCGGCGCTGGCGGTGACCCACTCTTGGTTCAGCGGGGTGAAAAACATCTCGTTGGCCACATTCGATGCGGACCCGCCCTGAGCCAAGATGGCGTCTTCGGCCGACTCCAGGCGCATCAGACCGGCCAGGGCTCCGTCCTGTATCGACACCTGCTGCGCCAAGTCGCGGTTGGTGGGTTCGACGAACAGTTCTTGGACCAGTGCGGTGACGCCGTCGGTCAAGTTGGTCTTGGCGTTGGCCAGCAGGTCGCCAGGGGTGGTCGTGTCGGGCGCCGGGAAACCGTAAAGCTCGGCCGCTGATGCTGGGCTGACGCTCACCTCGAGACCATCGGCGACGTCGGCTCGGACACCGCCCGCGCTGGTCATGGCGGTAAGTGCTGCTGCCGTGGACACGCCCAGGCCGGCTACCCACCTGCGGGTCGTTCTGCTGAGCATCAAGTTCTCCTTGGCTTGCGAGTTGTTCAGGGCAGGTCATGTCACGCCTTGCCTGGCGTGGCTAGGCGACAAGCCTAAACACCGGGGTATGCCATCCACCTGGCGAGGTCGCGCCGCCCACCGGATCAGCAGCGCTCGATCCGGAAAACCGGGTCGGCGCACGCCACACCGTCGGCTGACAGCACCCGTTTGAGCACCTTGAACGTTTCGGTGCGCGGCAGTGCGGCGCTGACCCGAATGAACGACGGCCACTGCTTGGGGCCCAGATCGGGCTGGTCGGCCAGAAACGTCCGGAACGCCTGAACATCGAACGCCGCGCCGGGCACCAAGACCAGCGCCGCCATCACCTGGTCGCCGACTACCGGATCGGGAATCGGATACACGGCAGCTTCCACGACGTCTTTGTGCCGCAGCAGGATTCGTTCGATCGGGGCGGTACCGAGGTTCTCACCGTCGACCCGCATCCAGTCGCCCAACCGGCCGGCGAAGTATGCGTAGCCGGCTTCGTCCCGGTAAGCCAGGTCACCGCTGTGGTAATTCCCGCCGGCCATCCGTCCGGCCTCGGCCTGCGGATCCTTGTAGTAACCTCGGAACTGGCCGCGACCAGCGGTATTCACCAGTTCGCCGACCACTCCGGGTGGACACTCAGCACCGGTGTCGATGTCAATGATCGCGACTCCGTCGGTCAGCGGCCCCAGTGCGCCGGCGGGCGTATCCGGGGTACGGCCGATGATGACCCCGCCTTCGGTGGAACCGAACGCGTCGACGACGGCGACGCCAAACCGCTGCGCGAACCGGTCTAGGTCGCGCGGTGCCGCTTCGTTTCCGTAGACCACCCGAAGCGGGTTGTCAGCGTCGTCGGGTTGCGGCGGCGTGGCCAGGATGTAGGAGAGCGGTTTGCCGACGTAGTTGGCGTAGGTAGCGCCGAATCGCCGAATGTCGTGAATAAATTGCGAGGCGGAAAACTTGCGCCGCAATGCGATTGACGCCCCGGCGGCCAGCGCTGGCGACCAGCCCGCCATCACCGCATTGGAATGGAACAGCGGCATCGCCAAGTAGCAGATGTCGGCGGGGCCGAGGCTGAACATCTGCGCCAGCCGTTCGCCGGGAAACGCCACCTTCCAGTGTGTGCAGCGCACCGCCTTCGGGTCGCCGCTGGTCCCCGAGGTGAAGATCAGCATGAAAAGATCATCGGGGTCACTGTGGCGGAACGTGACCGGCACACTGCGGTAGTCGGCCAGTTCGTCTGCCCAGTCGTCGGATTCGACATCGATGACTTGGAGAGGTCCGCAAACATCGTGGAGGTCGGCGACAGCGTCGGTGAGGATCAGTTGGCAGTCGGCATGCGCGATGTCACGCGCCAGCGCTGAGCCGCGGCGGGTGGGATTGAGTCCCACCGGCACCAGGCCGGTCAATGCGGCGGCGACCAGCACCGTGCAGAAGAAGGGTGTGTTGCCCAGCAGCACTCCGACATGGGGCGGTTCGGCCGGGTCCAGCCGCGCCTGCAGTGCCGCACCTAATGCGGCCCCGGCTTGGATGTGGTCACGCCAGCTGACGAACGAATCGGCGTAATACACGCCGCGGTCGTCCACCTCGGCCAGTGGAGCCAGTAGCTTGGTGACGGTCGAGTCGGTGTCAGACACGGTCAGGCTGGATTGTTGGCCAGTTCGCGGCCGATCGCCAGCAGCGCGCCCGTCGCGCCGCCGAGCGCGAACTCGGTCTGCTTGGCGGCGAGGAAATAGCGGTGCACCGGGTGGTCGGTGTCGATACCGACTCCGCCGTGCACGTGTACGACGGTGTGCGCCACCCGGTGCCCGGCGTCGGCGGCCCAGAACGCCGCGGTGGCGACCTCGGTGTCGGCCGGCAGGTCCTCGGCGACCCGCCAGGCAGCCTGGATCACGGTCAGTCGCAGCCCCTTGATGTCGATGTAGGCATCAGCCATTCGCTGGGCCACCGCCTGGAAGCTGCCGATCGGCCGATCGAACTGTTCGCGGGTGCGCGCGTAGTCGGCGGTCACTTCGAGGGCACGTTCCAGTACACCGAGCTGAAACGCGCTGCGCCCCAGAGCTGCCCGCTGTGACAGCCATTCGATCACATCGTCGCCGCCGACTCGCCGGTCTGCCTGCACTCGGACACCGGTGAGATCGAGATGCCCGACACTGCCCCGACCGGTGGTGTCCAACGCGGTCACCGAAACGCCTGGATCATCGGCTGCCACCAGGAAAACAGCGGCGCCCGTCTCGGTTTCGGCCGGCACCAGGAACCCGTGCGCCACCGGGCCGAAGCCGACCTGGGTGCGGGTGCCGGTGAGCCGGTAGCCATCGCCAGATCGGCTGGCCTGCACCGGGGCTTGGCCCATCTCGTCGTCCAGCGCGACGGTTAGCACCCGGCTGCCGCTGACCGCCGGCACGGCCCACTCCTGCTGCAGCGGTACGGGACCGAACCGGGCCAGTGCGCCGGCGGCCAGCACCACCGAGTCCAGGTAGGGCACGGCAGCCAGTTCGCGGCCCAGCGCGGTCAGGATCGCGGTCTGTTCCAGCACACCGAATCCGCCGCCGCCCAGGGATTCTGGAACGGCGGTGGACAAGATGTCCGAGTCAATGAGCTTGCGCCACAGGTCTCGGTCGAACCGCTGGTCCAGACCATCGAGCGCACGCTGGTGCTCGGGTGTGCACACGGCGCCCACGATGGTGTCGACCAGGTCCGAAAGATCTCGTGCCGCTTCGGTTGGCGAAAAGTCCATCAGCGTCGTCCTTTGAGGTGCGGAAACATCAGCGGCTGCGGGGCAGGCCCAGAGCCACCATGCTGATGATGTCACGTTTGACTTCGTTGGTGCCGCCGCCGAACGTCAGGATCAGGCAGGCCCGCTGCATGCGCTCCACCCGGCCGCGCAGCAGTGCGCCGGGTGTGTCCTGGCGCAGTGTTGCGCCGGTGCCCAGCACCTCCATCAGCAACCGGTAGGCCTCGGTGGCCAATTCGGTGCCGAACACCTTGGCCGCCGACGCGTCCGCGGGTGACGGGGCGGCCGCGTCGGACTTTTCCTGTCCTGAGGCCAACTCCCAGTTGATCAGCTTGAGCACCTCGGCCTTGGCGTGCACTCGGGCCAGGTTGAGCTGCACCCACTCGGAATCGATCAGCCGGGCACCGCTGGGCTCTTTGGTGTGCTGCGCCCCCTCGCGGACTTCGTCGAGGGCGAGAAAGAGGGGTTGCGCCGACACCAAGGCGACCCGCGCGTGGTTGTGCTGGT
>CAZPZQ010000104.1:0-10651 GCA_964590745.1 uncultured Mycobacterium sp.
GTACGTGATCTTCGGCAACCACGAGTTCGGTTTGCCGCCCGGCGACACCATGGTCTGATTTCGACAGTTACCCAAGTCGGCCATCGAATTCTGGAAGGTGCATGATGAGTATCCGTTCGCTGGGTTATCTGCGTGTCGAGGCCACCGACATGGCTGCCTGGCGCGAGTTCGGGCTGAAAGTCCTCGGCATGACGGAAGGAACCGGCGGCGCCGAGGGCGCACTGTATCTGCGGATGGACGACTTTCCGGCGCGGTTGGTGATCGTGCCCGGCGAGCGAGACCGGCTGTTGGACACCGGCTGGGAATGTGCGAACGCCGAAGGCCTGCAAGACATCCGCAAACGCCTGGATGCCGAAGGCACGCCCTACAAAGAAGCTACCGCCGCCGAACTGGCCGACCGCCGCGTCGACGAGATGATCCGGTTCTCCGACCCGTCCGGCAATGGGCTGGAGGTGTTCCACGGCGCCGCGCTGCAACACCGCCGAGTGGTCAGCCCGTACGGCCACCGGTTCGTCACCGGCGGGCAGGGTCTGGGCCACGTGGTGCTGTCCACCAAGGACGATGCTGAGGCACTGCACTTCTACCGCGATGTGCTCGGTTTCAAGCTGCGCGACTCCATGCGCCTGCCACCACAATTGGTCGGCCGACCGGTTGACGGGCCGCCGGCCTGGCTACGGTTCTTCGGATGCAACCCCCGGCACCACAGCTTGGCGTTCCTGCCGATGCCCACCTCGACCGGCATTGTCCATGTGATGGTCGAGGTGGAACACAGCGACGACGTCGGGCTGTGCCTGGACCGTGCGCTGCGTCGCAAAGTGCCGATGTCGGCGACTTTGGGTCGGCACGTCAACGACAAGATGTTGTCTTTCTACATGAAGACCCCCAGCGGGTTCGATGTGGAATTCGGTTGTGAGGGTCTGCAAGTCGACGACCATGACTGGGTAGCGCGGGAAAGCACGGCGGTGAGCCTGTGGGGGCATGATTTCTCGGTCGGTGTTCAAGGACAGTGACCGGCCCGCCAATCGATCCCCGCGCGTTTCGCAGCGTGCTCGGCCAGTTCTGCACCGGCATCACGATCATCACCACCATGCACGACGAAACGCCGGTGGGATTCGCCTGTCAGTCCTTCGCGGCGCTGTCGCTGGACCCGCCGCTGGTGCTGTTCTGCCCGACCAAGGTGTCGAAGTCATGGCAGGCGATCGAAGCTACCGGCAAGTTCTGCGTCAATGTCCTCACCGAGTCGCAGCAACACATCTCGGCGCGGTTCGGATCCAAAGAACCGGACAAGTTCACCGGGATCGACTGGCGCGTGGCGCCGTCGGGATTGCCGATCATCGACGGATCGTTGGCCTACATCGATTGCACGGTGGCTGACGTGCACGACGGCGGTGACCATTTCGTGGTCTTCGGCGCGGTCCAGTCGCTGTCGGAGGTGCCCAGGATCAAACCGCGACCATTGTTGTTCTACCGCGGTGACTACACCGGCATCGAGCCGGACAAGACCACCCCGGCGCAGTGGCGCGACGACCTGGAGGCATTTTTGACCACCACCACCGATGACACCTGGCTATAGCTCTTCGCGGCGTCGAATGTGAATCGCACGACGCTGCCTCGGCGTGTCGTGTCGCGAGATTCACGCTCGCGGCAATGCCCCGTGCCAGCGGGCCTGGTGGTCGGCATGGGTCGGCAGGTACGCGCCCGGAGTGAAGAAGGTGTCGTAGAAGTCGGTGTCGAGATGCTGAGCTTGCAGATACATCAGCACGTGCACGGTCGGCACGGTGCCCGGCAGCTTGCCGAAGGTGTCGTAGATGTAGGCCGCCTCGGCGGTGACCAGTTCCTGAACGCCGGCCGGCGGCAGCGCAGCGGCTCGTACCTTCGGACTATCCGACCAGGGACCGGGGGTGTCCGGATGAAACGGCCCGCCGGGACCGTACTTGCGTGCGACGAGCTTTTCCACCCCGGCGGCGATCGATGGCACGTGCGGCGGGCTGAGGGTCTCGAAAAACCCAGGGAGTCCGGTCGGATTCGGAAACGGCCAGCGGCCGCTGTGATCTGCGACGAAACCCAACCCGGGCGCCCGCGGGTCACCGGAGCCGCCCAGCACCGACAGCCGATCCAGACCGTCATAGATCCAGCCACCGAGCCCCATCGCCTGCAGTGCCAGTGCCCCGTTGTGCACGGCGATGGACAACTCGGCGCTGGCCTCGGCCAGCGTGTACTGCTCGACGAATGACAGCGGGATGGGCTCGTCGGCATGTGGCAGCGCTGAAAACCCTTCAACGCCTGCGATATTACGGCCGTTGATGTCGTCGACAACCGGATAGCCGTTCGCGGCGAAAAACCACAGGTTTTCCAGCAGGTGCTCGGCCAGATCGGCCACCGGGAAGGCCAGCAGGCTGCCCGGATGATTGGCGATCCAGGTGTTGTGGCCCTCCATGTACGGCTCTTCACGGGGTATCTGCAGCCGGTCCGCCGAAATCTGTACATAGCAGTCCGCGGTGTGGCCGATCCACTCCTCGATGGTGCGGAAGCCTTGCGGCACCTGATCGCGGGTGGGCAACAGGTACGTGCCGGTGTCATCGGTGAAGAACAACTGGCTGGTGTGAAAGCCGGCTGCCGACGGGAAGGCTCGTCCGGTCGCGCTGCCGGAGTAGCTGGGCAGCGACGGCGCATACCGGGGGTGGTGGGCGATGCCGTCATGCCACCCGGTGGTACCCGCGATGCAGGAGAGCACCAACGCCCGCTCAACCTCGGACAGCGGTTGCACCGGGTGGCGGCTGGAAAACGCCAGCGCGCCGCTCGGGATGCGGCCACCGACCGGGAATCGGCGCGATCGCCGCCCGGTGATCGCGGTAAGCAACGGAAACCGGGCCGCCTCGGCCAGCGCGGCCCGCTCGTGATCGCGGACAACCAGGCCCATCGACTGCTGGGTCAGCCGGCGATGGTGTCCATCAGGGTGGCCAATTGGGTCGGCGACAACGACACCCCGCACTGACTACGCAGATCCATCAGCGGCTGGGCGATGTTCTGCAGCTGCAGGAACTCATCGGGATGGCCCAGAAAGTAGCCCTGCACCGACGACTTAGCGTCCGCGGGCGGCTTGTTGGCGGCCTGGGTCAGCACATCGTTGGCGGCGGGGTGGTTGTCCAGAAATCCACCGGCGGCACTCAGCACCCCGCTGGCGACGGTAGCCAGCCCGCTCGCCGTGCAGGCCGCCGGCGCGGCATCGGCCTGCGGGGAGGTGGCCGGCGCCGCGGATGCGGCGGCCGCGGCAAGCGCGCCGACCGCTACCGCACCGAACACGATGCGGCGTGGGTTACTGGCGGGTGTACTCATGGCGAGGGTTCCTTCATCTCAAATGTTTCGCGCATTGCTGCACGGCCTGCGACAAACCTACCGCACCGCCGCGGCTGGGCTTCCAGCCCGGACCGATCAGCGCTGCAGCCAGCCGCCCAGCCGGTGCAGGCCCTCTTCGATATCCGCCGTCGGCCCGGCGAACGAGAGTCGGACGAACGCGTTGCCGCGCTCGGTATCGAAGTCGACACCCGGTGCCAGCGCTACGCCGGTGTCGGCCAACAATCTCGCGCAAAATGACAGGGAGTCGTCGGTGAAATCGGACACGTCGGCGTACACGTAGAATGCGCCGTCGGTGGGAGCCAACCGATTGATGCCCATGCTGCGCAGCCCGTCTAACAGCACGGCCCGGTTGGTCGTGTATTGGCGCAGATGCCCGTCCGCCTCAGCGGCCGCGTCCGGCGTGAACGCCGCCACCGCCGCGTACTGGGCCAGCACCGGCGGGCAGATGGTGAAGTTTCCGGTCAGACAGTCGACCGTACGGCGCAGCGCCGCCGGAACCAGCAGCCAGCCCAGCCGCCAACCGGTCATCGCGAAATACTTGGAGAAGCTGTTCGCCACCACCGCGTTTCGTGATGTCTGCCAGGCGCAACTGGTCTGCGGCGCACCCGGATAGACCAGCCCGTGGTAGACCTCGTCGCTGATCAACCGCGCCCCGGCGGTATCACACCAGGACGCGATCGCCTGCAGTTCGGTCGGGGGGATCACCGTCCCGGTCGGGTTTGCCGGACTGGCTACCACCACACCAGCCACCGGCCGTCCGGATTCGGCCAGCTGCGACAGCATCGCCGCGGTTGGCTGGAATCGGGTATCCGGGCCACAAGTCAGTTCGACAACCTCGCAGCCCAGCGCGGACAGGATGTTGCGATAACACGGGTAGCCGGGACTGGCGATCGCGACCCGGTCCCCGACGTCGAAACAGGCCAGAAACGCCAACAGAAATCCGCCCGATGAGCCGGTGGTCACCACCACGTCGTCGGGGCTGACGTCCAAGCCGTACGCGCCCCGGTATGACGCAGCGATGGCCGACCGCAGCTCCGGGATGCCCAGAGCCACGGTATAGCCCAGCTGGTTACGTTTCAGCGCGGCTTCCGCTGCGGCGCGCACCGGTTCGGGTGCACCGGCGCTGGGTTGGCCGGCGGACAGGTTGACCAGGTCGCCGTGGCTGCGCTGACGTTGCGCGGCGGCCCGCCACACGTCCATCACATGAAATGGCGGAATGCCGGCACGCAGGGCGATGCGGTCGGTCATGTGGTGATCCCCAAGAAGGTGAACGGCGCGGCGGCGACGAAAGCAGCCGAGCTTTCACCGGCGAACGTGTTCGATTCTTCGGCTCCCAGATCCAGCTTGCGGACCGGCGTTCCATCGGTCAGATCGAGTTTTTTCAGATCGACCCAAAACACGTTGGGCGTCAAGGCGGATTCGAAGAAATACAGCTTTCGGGTGTGGTGGGCCACCGTGCGCCACCGTGTCGAGGAGATATTCGGTTCGTCCGGTGTCGAGATGCCGAACGGCACCGAAACGTTGCGCAGGACGCTAAACACCGATGCGAGCGCGAGTTTGAGGTCGTCGGACTGCGGCACCGCGTTGATGTAGAACGAAGCCCGGGCGAATCGGTCGGCCGCCCGGTTGGTGCCGGGCAACATGACCGTGCCACCGAGTTGTTCCCAGTACGCGTTGATCGCGAGCTGTTGGCTGAAGATCGGTGAGTTGGTCATCACCTGATATTCGCGGCTGTGGTGCAGCGTTTGTTTGCCGTCGATGTATTCGACGATCGCACTATCGCCGGCCGCATCCGACATCGACAAGTGCAGGGTGGCCAGCCGGTCCTGTCCGGGTACTCCGTCGGTCACCAGGTCGAACGGCTCAGCGCGCAGCGCGTCGACGGCTTCGGCCACGCTGCCGAAGTTGTCCAGTACGTATTGCGCCCAGGCCGCGATCGTCAGACCCGGTCGCGAGCCGTCATAGCGCGGGTATTTCGACTCGGCCAGCCACAGCAGGTTTGCCGACAACCCGGCCTCGTTCAGCCCGTCGGTGGTGCAGACGTCGTATGCGCTGGCCACCAGACTGCCGTACTTCGCGGTCCACTCAACGGAATTGGTGCCCACCCGGCCGGTGCGCCGCATTCCGCGGGGCAGCGCCCACAGGTTGGTGGCCAGATCGAGTTTCCAGTCCATCGACCGCCCGGTGATGATGTTGCCGCTGGGGCCGAGATAAACGAGTCGGGTGCACATAGTGCTACCGTACGGACTCGGCGCCGATTGCCCGGCTTGTTCTCATGGCGCTGCGCGGTCCGCATCGTCGCGCGGGCAAAGCACCTCGGGTTCCAGCTGACGCAAGTGGTGCCGCGGCGGACCCAGCAGGTGCGAACTACCGTGCGCTCGCTTGAAATACAGTTGGATGTCGCTTTCCCAGGTGATGGCGATGCCGCCGTGCAACTGGATGGCCTCGGCAGCGACTGCGGAGAACGTCTCGCTGGCGACGACGCGGGCCAACGCCGCCGAAGTCGGTGACGGGTCGGCAATGGCGTCGTCGACTACCGCCCGGGTAGCCCGCACGGCTACGTAGAGGTCAGCCATCCGGTGTTTGAGCGCCTGGAAGCTCCCGATCGGTCGGCCGAACTGCACCCGGCTCTTGGTGTAGTCAACAGTCAGATCCAGACAGCGGGCGGCCGCGCCGATCTGC
Source organism: uncultured Mycobacterium sp. (assembly GCA_964590745.1). Taxonomy (GTDB): domain Bacteria; phylum Actinomycetota; class Actinomycetes; order Mycobacteriales; family Mycobacteriaceae; genus Mycobacterium. The sequence goes on from CAZPZQ010000104.1 coordinate 6,040, forward strand.
TCGGCGGCCAGGAGTATCGCGGCGGAGTCGGCGATCCCCGGGTCGCCGCCCAACGGCGCGGTGTCTCCGGGTTGCAGCCGGCCCAGCCGGCGGGTCGGGTCCATGGTGGGCACGGGCGTTCCGGTGAATGTGTGCCACCGGGACAGCTGGTGACCGTCGGCGGCAACGACTACATCGGATGCGCCGACGATGCCGCCGTTGATCACGTAGTCGGGGTCGAACACCACGGTGCCGATCGCGCTGCCCTGGGCCAGCCGCTGCAGGGCCGCGTCATCCGGATGGTCGGCGGCGAGCAAGGCCAACTCGGCAAGCGTGCTGCCCAGCAGTGGGCTGGGCACCAGCGCCTTGGCCAGTTCCTCGAGGACCACGGCGGCGTCGGCCAGTTGCCCGCCGGCACCGCCGAATTGCTCCGGTATGGCCAGGGCGGCTGCGCCGACCTGGTCGCACAGCAGTTGCCACAGTGATTCGTCGTAGCCGCGCGGCGATTCGGTCGCCGCCCGCACCGCCTCCGGGGTGGCGTGTTTGTCGACCAGCGCGGCCACCGTCCGGCGCAGCAACTCACGCTCGTCGCCGTACCCGGTCATTTACAGCGCCTCCAACACCCGGCGACGGTGCGTGGCCGGATCGCCCCAGGCCGGCCGCAGCGCCTGCACTCGCAACAACCACAGCGACAGGTCGTGTTCGGCGGTGAAACCGATGGCGCCGTGGGTTTGCAACGCCGACCGAGCGGCCAGCAGCGCGGCGTCCGACGCGGATACTTTGGCTGCGCTGACGTCGCGAGGGGTGTCGGGTGAGCCGTCGGCGAGCGACAGGGCCGCGCCGTAGATCAGGGGACGGGCTAATTCCAGCGCGATGTGCACGTCGGCGAGCTTGTGTTTGATCGCCTGATACGAGCCGATGGCCCGACCGAACTGGGTGCGTTGTTTGGCGTAGCCGACCGCGGCGTCCAGCAGCGCCTGGCCGGCGCCGACCAGGTGCGCGGCGGTGGCCAGCGCACCGAACTCATAAGCACGGACGACGTCGGCCGGTCGCGGCACACCAGCCGCGGTCACGTCGAAAAGCCGTCGACTCGGGTCTACCGACGCATGCCGGCCACGCGCATCCGCTTCAACGACACCGTCATGGCCGGCCATCAGCACCAGGCCGGTTTTGTCGGCATCCACGGCGCGTGGAACGTGTGGCGGCAGCGCGACGGTAGCGATCAGCTCACCGGCCGCCAAGTCGGCGCTGCGTTCTGCCCAGACAGTCTGGTCGGCCAAGAGAACGGGAGCAACCGCAACGGATTCCACCACTGGCCCGGGTACACACCAGCGACCCAACCGCTCCATGGCGACCACCAGATCGACCGGATGCGCGTCGATTCCGCCGAATCGCTCCGGGATCATCAGAGCGGTGACACCCAGTTCGGCCAGCCGCGCCCATACCTTGCGCCCCGGCGCGGCATCGTCGGCCGCCCAGGCGCGCACAGCGGTGGGCACGTCGGCGGTCGCCAACGCCGCATCGATACTGGCGGCGAAATCGCGTTGCTGCTGGTCCAGATCGAATTTCACTTCGGCTCCCGGGGCAGGCCCAGCAGGCGTTCGGCGATGATGTTGCGCTGGATTTCGTTGGTGCCGGCATAGATTGGGCCGCCAAGAGCGAACAGATAGCCGCCGGCCCAGGAATCTGCCAGTTCGCCGTCGGCGCCCCGGATGTCCAACGCCGTCTGGTGCAGCGCCACGTCGAGGTCGGACCAGAACACCTTGGTCACCGACGACTCGGCGCCTAGTTCACCGCCGGCGGCAAGTCGGGTCACCGTGCCGAAGGTGTGCAGGCGGTAGGCCTGCGCCTTGATCCACGCGTCGGCGACGGCGGCACCGAACGCCGGATCAGCGCGCTCGGCTCGCCACAACGCCGCAAGTCTTTCCGCGCCGACCAGAAACCGTGCCGGGCTACGTAGTGACATGCCACGCTCGTTGCTGGACGTGCTCATCGCGGCTCGCCAGCCGTCATGGGGGGCGCCGACCACGTCGCTGTCGGGGACGAACACGTCATCGAGAAAGATCTCACCGAAGCCGGTGTCGCCGCCCAGTTGCCGGATCGGCCGCACCGTGACGCCGTCGGCGTGCAAGTCGAACATGAAATAGGTCAGTCCGCGGTGCCGTTCAGCGTCTGGATCAGAGCGGAACAGCCCAAACGCTTTCTCGCCGAACGGTGCCCGAGAACTCCAGATCTTCTGGCCGTTGAGCCGCCAGCCACCGTCGACCTTGGTCGCCGTCGAGCGTAACGATGCGAGGTCACTGCCGGATTCAGGTTCCGACCAGGCCTGCGCCCATATCTCCGCACCGCTGGCCATCTTGGGCAGCACCCGGTCCAATTGCTCTTGGGTGCCGTGCGCGAACAATGTCGGGGCGAGCATCGAAGTGCCGTTCGCGCTGGCCCGCCCCGGAGCGCCGGCGCGGAAATACTCTTCCTCGAACACCACCCACTGCAGCAGGGTGGCGTCGCGGCCGCCGTACTTCTCCGGCCAACTGATCACCGACAGCCCGGCGTCGAAAAGTACTTTGTCCCAACGTCGGTGCTGCTCAAACCCGTCGGCTGTGTCATAGGACTTGGTCGGAAACGACGCCTGGTTGGCCACCAGGAAGTTGCGAACCTCGTCTCGAAAGGCCTCGGTCTCGTCGTCGAAATGGAGATCCATCAAACCCATCCTCGCAACAGTGGTTTGACCACCTTGCCGCTGGGATTCCGGGGCAAGTCGTCGACGAAGACCACCGATCGCGGCGCCTTGAAGTTCGCCAGATGTTCACGCGCATAGCTGATCACCTGGGCTTCGTCGAGACCCGATCCGATCCGGCGGACGATGAATGCCTTGCCGACTTCGCCCAGCCGCTGATCGGGCACCCCGATCACGGCGGCATCGGTCACGCCGTCCAACCGAACCAGGACCTGCTCAATCTCGGCGGGGTAGACGTTGAAGCCACCGCAAATGTACATGTCTTTGATCCGGTCGGTGATGCGCAGGTTTCCGGCATCGTCAACCTGCCCCACGTCGCCGGTGTGCAGCCAACCCTCCGCGTCGATCGCCGCAGCGGTGGCGTCCGGATCGTCGAGATAGCCGAGCATGATGTTGGAGCCGCGCAGCAATACCTCGTTGCGGTCGCCGATGCGCAGTTGGTAGTCGGCGATGGGTCGTCCGCAGGTGGTGGCGACCGTGACGGGATCATCGTCGGGCCGGCACATGGTGGCGAACCCCCCGGATTCGGTGAGCCCGTACGCGGTGAGGACGATGTCGATGTCTAGCTCGGCTTGCATCCGTTCGATCAGGACCACCGGCACCGTCGCAGCGCCGGTGACCGCAAACCGCAGCGAGCTCAGGTCGCGTCGACCGCGGTCGGGATGGTTCAGCAATGTCTGGTAAATCGTGGGAGGACCGGGCAACACGGTGATCCGGTGGTCGTGGACCGCCCGCAGCGTAGCCGCCGGGTCAAAGGTCAGCTGCGGGATCAAGGTAGCACCGGTCTGTAGGCAGGCCAGAATTCCGGCCTTGTACCCGAAATTGTGGAAAAACGGATTGATGCACAGGTAGCGGTCTTCGGCGTTGACCTCGCCGCAGGCCGCCCAGGCGGCCGAACCGGCCAACGACTGGCGGTGTGCGGCCATGACGCCTTTGCTGCGCCCGGTGGTGCCGGAGGTGAACAGGATGTCGGAGACATCGTCGGGTCGCACCCCGGCGGCGCGGGCGTCCAGCACCGCGTCAGGCACCCGGGCACCCGCGGCGATGAACTCGTCCCAGGTTCCGTCGGTAGTTTCTATCGGCACCCGCACTACCTGCCGCAGGGTCGGCAGCCCACCACAATCGAGTTCGGCGACCCGGTCCGTGCCCAGGAATTGCCCCATCGCAACCAGCACGACCGCGCCGCTGCGGGCCAGGATGTCGCCGGCCTCCGACGCGGTGTAGCGAGTGTTCAGCGGGACCAGCGCCGCACCGGCGTACTGGGCGGCCAAGCCGGCCACCACCCAGTGCCAGGTGTTCGGCGACCAGATCGCCACCCGGTCACCGGGCATCACACCCCGTGCGACCAGGGCTGCGGCCGCCCCCCGCACCTCGTCGCGCAGCTGCGCATAAGACAACCGTCGACCGGCACTGATGAGCGCGTCGTGACCGGGAAGATCATGTGCGATCCGGTCCAAGACCGCGGGTATGGTCCGTGGACCGTCTCCCCGGTGCGGGTGAGGGTCCCTCCCGCTAGCGGGGGCGTACCCCCAGGTCATCGGCGCTCCTCTGGATGTCGGCCGAACTGCCGGACCGCACTGGTCGGACCGGCGGGCTAACGAAGCAAGTGCTTGGTAGGTTAGCCTACAGGGGTGCAGCAGGTCGAGGACTTCCGGGCCGAGGTCCGCGCATGGCTGGCCGACAACCTGGTCGGCGAATTCGCCGCGCTCAAAGGCCTGGGCGGTCCCGGGCGTGAACACGAGGCGTTCGAAGAACGGATGGAATGGAACCGCCGGCTCGCCGCGGCCGGGTTGACCTGTCTGGGCTGGCCGGCAGAACACGGCGGCCGCGGTTTGTCGGTCGCGCACCGGGTGGCGTTCTACGAGGAGTACGCCCGCGCCGACGCGCCGGACAAGG
>CAZPZQ010000105.1:0-10614 GCA_964590745.1 uncultured Mycobacterium sp.
TGATGGGGGATCACCATGGTCGTGGTCGGGTTTGTATTCGGTGATCAGCGCATCCAGGGCATGTCATTCCATCTGTGGTGCGCCGCGAGGCGCTGATTGTTCGAATGGAGGTGGGAGACCTTCGTTGCGTCGCTGTCGTAGCGGTGGGGTGAAGCTGGCGGCAGCTTGATCCGGAGGACGCCGGGGATGGTGGGAGCAGCTGCGACAAAGTCGGGTCGGCTCAGTACTGCCGGATGGGTCGGGCTCGGTGAGCGAGACGAGATGGCATACGCAAGGAACCGGTGTGAGGCCTCTTGAAAGGCTGACCAGCTCCAACCCGGCCGGATGTGGGCTGGTAGGCGGTGCGCACCTAGTCCTGCGCACACGTGCTTCTGGTGTGGTGGGGTCGGGGAACTCCTGGGAGGGTGCCACAGGTCTGGCCTGGGGTCACGGTGAAGGTCTACGGCGTAGCCGTGACGATGCCGCAGGGGTAAAGCCGGGTGCCTGGCTCGTCGATCGAATATCAGCGAACGCGGGAACCGCCTGTTTCGCAGTCCGGTTCGGCCCTGCTTGCCAGGCAGGGCGAGGTGGATAGGTGCGTTGCTCACCGAAGTGGGCAGGCGGGGCGGAGTCGCCGTAGTACTTCGAGGTCGGGAGAGCCGGCTACATGGGGAAGGGCGGCAGCGTGTCAAGCAAGGAGCAGATTGCAATGTCCGAAGACACGTCGGGGAATCCCGGCGTCGCCCGGTGGCCGGAGTTCGGTGAGGCGTTCTGGGCGGTACGGAGGATGCGATGCATTGCATCGTTGGGTGGGCGAGGATTCGGCCCGCCGGTTCGATGATCTGTACAACCTGGTCTGCGACCCGGATATCTTGGCGGCAGGTGCGCCGTCAATTCTGTGACCAGGGCTGGTGTTTCGCTCACAACGGGGTTGTTTTCCGCGGCGCATCCAGTGTCGCGGTCACCCGGTACCGCTACCGCGGCACCCGGATCGCGACCCTGTGGACCACCATCCAGCCAGCCGCTGGATGAACGACGAGCGCGACACGTGGACAGCCGGATGCGGTGAAAGCCGCGCGTCCGGTTCGGCGGGAGGCGACGGGAAACAGGCCAGGAGTAATCCCGGTACCGCGCCCGTGGCCCACCCAACTAGGTCCGGGGTGGTCCATCATCGGACCGCCGTTGGGGCGGACACAAGAGGGCGTGATCGCGACAACGGTCGTCGCTGTCGTCTGCGGTTATGCCAACACTCGAACGCCACAACAGAGCTGATAGCGCGCGCCGGCGGGTCAGGTTCAAGACCCCCGTTCACGGTTACCGCCAGGTCATCGGCGCAGGTGGGTGCGCTCCAGTAGGATCACCCGCTGCCAGCTGAACACGGGGTATCGCAGCTTGTCGACCGGATGGCCCCACATGTTGCGCTCACGAGGCCCGGACTCGGCGGCGGCGCCGCCAGCGCTGCTCAGCACCGCGACCAGCGCCGCCAGTTCCTCGTCGGTGGGATTGCCCTTGAGCACCTGAATAACTGGCTCTTGTCGACTCACCGGAGTTGGATTGTTCGTCTCACTCCCGTCGCTCACTGCGTTCGCTCCGCTCGTTCGACTCACCGGAGTTGGATTGTTCGTCTCACTCCCGTCGCTCACTGCGTTCGCTCCGCTCGTTCGACTCACAGTGGAATGTTCCCATGCTTTTTCGGCAGCGGCTGAACGATTTTCCGCTCCAACAGGCGCAGCGACGTAGCGATGTAGCCGCGGGTGTGCGACGGCGGAATAACCGCGTCGACGTAGCCCCGCTCGGCGGCGATGTAGGGGTTGACCAGAGTGTCCTCGTACTCCCGTTGCAACTGCAGACGCAGCGCTTCGACGTCTTCGCCGCTTTTGGCGGCCTCAGCCAGCTTTTGTCGGTAGACGAAACCGACCGCACCGGAGGCGCCCATCACCGCGATCTGCGCGGTCGGCCACGCCACATTGACGTCGGCACCCATTTCCTTGGACCCCATCACGCAGTAGGCACCGCCATAAGCCTTGCGGGTAATCACGGTGATCTTGGCGACCGTCGCCTCGCCGTAGGCATACAGCAGCTTCGCGCCGCGACGGATGATGCCGTTGTACTCCTGACCGGTGCCCGGCAGAAAGCCGGGCACGTCGACCAGCATGACGATCGGGATGTTGAAGCAGTCGCAGGTGCGCACAAACCGGGCCGCTTTCTCGGAGGCGGCGATGTCCAGGCAACCAGCGAACTGGGTGGGCTGATTGGCCACGATGCCGACGCTGCGTCCCTCGACGCGGCCGAAACCGACCACGATGTTTTGTGCGTATCCGGCCTGTATCTCGAAGAACTCGTCGTCGTCGAGGATGCGGGTGATCACCTCGTGCATGTCGTACGGCTGGTTGGGCGAGTCCGGGATCAGCGTATCCAACTCGAGGTCGGTGTCGGTGAGGTTGTCTTCGATGGCGCCCTCGGCAACTGGGACCGCCAGGCGCGGCGGGTCGGCGTAGTTGTTGGCCGGCAGATAACTCAGCAGGTCGCGCACCCAGTCGAAGGCGTCTTGCTCGCCGGACGCGACATAGTGCAACGTTCCAGACTTCGTCATGTGGGTATGCGCGCCGCCCAGCTCCTCCATCGTGACGTCTTCGCCGGTGACGGTTTTGATGACGTCCGGGCCGGTGATGAACATCTGACTGGTCTGATCGACCATGACGACGAAATCGGTGAGCGCGGGCGAGTAGACGTGCCCGCCGGCGGCAGCACCCATGATCAGCGAGATCTGCGGGATGACGCCGGACGCCAAGATGTTGTTGTGGAAAATCTGGCTGTACAGCCCCAGCGAGACCACACCCTCCTGAATGCGCGCGCCCGCTCCGTCGTTGATGCCGATCAGCGGTCGGCCGGTCTTCATCGCCAGGTCTTGCACCTTGACGATCTTCTCGCCGTACACCTCGCCGAGGCTGCCGCCGAAGACGGTGGCGTCCTGGCTGAAGATGCACACATCACGGCCGTCGATGGTGCCGTAACCAGTCACCACGCCGTCGCCGAGCGGCCGTTTTTCGTCCATCCCGAAGTTGGTGCTGCGGTGCCGAGCCAGCGCGTCCAACTCGACGAACGAGTCGTCGTCGAGCAGGGCGAGGACTCGTTCGCGCGCGGTCAGCTTGCCTTTGGCGTGCACTTTCTCCACCGCCGCCTCGCCGACCGGGTGCAACGTTTCCTCGGTGCGTCGCCGCAGGTCGGCCAGCTTCCCAGCGGTAGTGTGGATGTCGACGGTGTGTTCGGAGGCGGTTTCCACCCCGGACCCGGATGACCCAGACGACTCGGTAACGCTTGTCATGGCTGTTCAGCTTAACCGCGAGTTTGCGCGATGACCGGTTGCGGGTACGCGGAGACAATGGCGCGCATCCACGTCGAGATCACTCACCCGGAGCGGGTGCTGTTTCCCACCGACGGTATTTCCAAGCGCGATCTGGTTGATTACTACGCCCAAGTGGCGCCGGTGATGTTGCCGCACCTGAAGGGCCGTCCGCTGACGCTGACCCGATTTCCCGCCGGCATCGACGAAGAAGGGTTCATCCAGCAAGATTTCGCCGGTTCGCTGCCGGACTGGATGAAATGGGCCGAAGTCGCCCGCAAAGGCAAGGGCAGTCGCCCCGGCAGCGTGGTGCACCCGGTCGCGCAGCGACGCGAGGCGCTGCTGTGGATAGCCAATCAGAACTGCATCACGCTGCATGCGTGGCTGTCCCGGCAACCGCACTTGGACAAGCCGGACCGGCTGGTGTTCGACCTGGATCCACCCGACGGCGGTTTCGCCGCGGTCCGGGCTACCGCCCGTGCGGTGGCGGATGCCCTCGATGACCTCGGCATGGCGGCTTACGTGCAGACCACCGGGTCGCGTGGTTTACACGTGGTGACGCCGGTGCGGGGCGGAGCTGACTTCGACACCGCGCGGCAGTTCGCTCGTGATGTCGCTGAGCTGGTGGTGGCCGACGATCCGGCGCACCGCACGCTGGAGATCCGTAAGAAAGCGCGCGGTGATCGGGTGTATCTGGATGTCATGCGCAACGCATATGCACAAACCGCGGTCGCACCGTACTCGGTACGAGCCCACCCCGGCGCGCCGGTGGCCACGCCGCTGGATTGGGACGAACTGGACGTCCGGGGGATGCGCGCAGACCGGTTCACTCTGCGTGATGTGCCGAAGCGGATATCTGAACGCGGTGACCCGTGGGCGCATATGCGCCGACATGCTCGCTCGCTGTCCCGGCCATGGCAACGGCTGGCCAAGATGCGCGCCGCTTAACCGCGCCGGAGATTTGTCACGGTGTTGCGTCCAGAAGCGATACCGTATGCGATATCACCAGTTTCGCGGGCGGTTCGCCGGCCGGCCAACCGGTACAACGGCCGAGCCGGCTGGCCAATGTCGGCGGCACCACCGGCCCGCTGTTCGGTGTGGATCTTTCCAACAACAATTGGGGCGGGCGGCCGCCGGCGGCAATTGTGCCGACCCTCACCGAAATCATTCGGGAGGGATTCAGCTTCATCGCGCACAAGGTGTCGGAAGGCAACTACTTCATCGACCGGTATTGGCCGACGGTGCTGTCGTGGGCTCGATCCACCGCAAGCATCGTGATCGGCTACCACTACGTGACGACCAACAACGCGGCACAGCAGGCGAACACCTACCTGTCGAACGTCGGGGACCGGTCGGTGCCGTGCATGCTGGACTTCGAAGCCAGCGGCGGGGGCATCGGCAACTTCTGGGCGGTGTGGAATGCGTTCACGGCGGCCGGTGTCAACATGCGACTGTCCTACATCCCGCGCTGGTATTGGCAGCAGATCGGTTCACCCGACCTGTCCAACGTTGTCGGGCTAGTGGCATCGGACTACGTCGTCGGAACCGGCTTTGCGTCGGTTCTCTATCCGGGTTCAACGTGGCCCGGCTGGAACCCGTACGGCGGCGCCACTCCGGTGATCCTGCAGTTCACCGACCGCGCCCAAGTCGCCGGCTTACTCTGTGACGCAGACGCGTTCCGCGGAACGCTGGCCGGGCTACAACAACTGCTGACAAGGCCACCAGCCGGTACCGCCACCGATTAGCTCCCGGCCAGCGCGGTCACGCTGCTTGAGTGGCTGCGAGCTGGCGCTCGGTGACCTTCTTGACGAAATCACCGATGTAGCGAATCGCTCGCTTACCCTCGGGCACCAGGTCGGCGGCTAGCGGAAAGTCGTGAATCTGTCCGTCCCACAGGTGCAAGTCGCACGGGACGCCGGCGGTGTCGAGGCGCTCGGCCATGGTCTCCGCGTCGGCGAGCAACAGTTCATCGGAACTGGCGTGGATGGTGACCGGCGGCAGCGCGGACAGATCCTCGGCGTCCACCGGCGAGACCACTTCCCCGGTGATGCTTTCCCGCTGGCTCTGCAATTGGGCTTGGCGCAGATAGCGGGTGAACACCGGCAACGCTCCGGACGGGAATATCGAGCAGCGTCGTGCGTTGCGGTGACCCACCTTTCCGGTCGGGTTCGCATCGGTGAACGGCGACACCGCCGCGACACCGGCCGGCTTGGCCAGCTTGGCGCGGATCGCGACGAGTGTCGTCATGAACGCGAGATACCCACCGGCTGAGTCACCTGCGACCACGATGTGGTCGGCGTCGAAGCCCTGCCGACGTAGCCAGCGCAGACCGCTGAGCCCATCATCGATAGCATCGGATATCCGGTGTGACGGCAACATTCGGTAGTTGACGTTGAGCACGCAGGCATCGGCTGCCCGGGACAGTCGGGTCACCAGCCCCCTGTGCGTGTTGAGCCCGCAGGTCAAAAACGCACCACCATGCAAGTAGAGCACCGCCCGCTGCGACGATGCGGTGGCTGCCCGCACCCATTCCGCGGCGCAGTTGTCCAGCCATACCCGCTCGATCTTCGCCGACGACCGGTGCGGCAGCAGCCCGGCGAACCAGTCAACCGACTCGAACGGCCACTGCAGATCCGGGCGTACCGACCACGCTCGCACCACGTTCTTCACGGTGAACCGGGCGGCCAGCGACACCGCGGTCGCCTGGGCACTGTGCCGACGGTGCACACGCCGCTTCGAACCCGTGGTGATCATGGTTGACCACCTCCTTAGCAATGCTCAGTGATTACCCGGCACCACGGGGCAGAGACAGTGCACATTGTCACGTTTTCCTGCTGCGCCGAGCGGGTAACGACCTACGCTGGCGGCATGAACCACCCGCCCCGGTCACCACTGGACGCGCCCGCATTGCGCAGCGCACTGGCTGGTCCGGGCCGGCCGTGGCGTCGGCTGGACGTGGTCGGCGAAACGGGATCGACGCAGGCTGATCTGCTCGACCGTGCGGCTGCCGGTGAGGATATCGACGGTGTGGTCTTGCTGGCCGAGCATCAGACGTGCGGCCGTGGCCGGCACGGCCGGCATTGGTCGGCCCCGCCGCGCACCCAGTTGGCCCTGTCCGTCGGGGTCGACGCGCAGACCGTCCCGGCGTCCGGATGGGGCTGGCTGACGCTGGCCACCGGCGTGGCGGTAGCCGACGCACTGGCCGAGGCGACCGGCATCGACGTCGGCCTGAAGTGGCCCAACGACGTCGTGGTCGGGGCGGCCAAACTGGCCGGGATCCTCGCCGAGGTGGCCGCCCCGAAGCCGGCGGTCGTCGTCGGCCTCGGGGTGAACGTCACCATGACCGCCGAGGAGGCACCTGATCCGGTGGCGACGTCGTTGGCCATGCTGGGCTCACCGGTAGCCGATCGGAACCTACTGGCCGACAGGGTTCTTCGGGAGCTGGCCACTCGGATCGAGGCCTGGCGCGCTGCCGCCGGTACCGATCCGGTGCTGATGGCCGACTATCGTCGCTACAACCGCACCCTGGGCGCCCGGGTGCGGGCCAGCCTGCCGGGCGACCGGCAGATCGAAGGTGTCGCCGACGCCATCGACGAGCTGGGCCGATTGCGTATCGACACCGGCGAGCAGACGGTCACCGTGTCGGCCGGGGACATCACCCAACTGCGCCCCGGCGACTAGGCGGCACGGTGAGTTATCCGGACAATGTGCTGGCCGACGACGAGCAAGTGCTGCTGCATCGGCATCCGCACTGGAAACGCCTGATCGGAGCGGTCTCGGTGCTGCTGGTGGCCACCGCTGCGGCCGCGTTCACCGCCGGGTTCGTCAACCCCCGGGGGTGGGACCCGACCGCCACGAACATCGTCTTCGCGGTCACCTGGGCGGTCTGGCTGGTGGTAGTCGGCTGGATGACGGTGTGGCCCTTCCTAAGCTGGTTGACCACACACTTCGTCATCACCAACCGGCGGGTGATGTTCCGGCAGGGAGTGTTGGCCCGCAGTGGCCTCGACATTCCGCTGGCGCGGATCAATAGCGTGGAGTTCACCCGCCGGTTGGTCGACCGAATACTGCGCACCGGAACACTGATCATTGAGTCGGCGTCCCAGGACCCGCTCGAGTTCTACGACGTGCCGCGGGTAGAGCAGGCGCACGCGCTGCTGTATCACGAAGTTTTCGACACCCTCGGCGGCGCGGAATCCGACAGCCGGGAAGTCGCCGGCTGACCGGCCGGACGCCGGAACAGCGTGACCACGTTGGCGTCCGGCCCGGCCACACTGCTGGTGGAGCGGGCGAACTCATCAGGGAACACCCAGCGGCGAAACGCCCAGAACCGGAAGGCCATCTGCAACAGGTTGCCCAGAATGTATGCCGAGACGAAGTCGGCAATGTTCTCGACGGTCAGTGAGACCTGCGGAGCCCGCAACCCCAGCACGTAGCTGGAGAACCACAACGGCGCCATGGACAGCAACACGCCGACACCGCTGACGGCGAAGAACAACAGCGCTTCGTGGTGGCGTTCCCGGCCGCCGCGGTCGCGGAAGCTCCACTCGCGGTTGAGGATGTAAGAGGCGATCACCGCGACGATGCCGGAAATCACCTTAGCCGTCACCGGCTTGGGCGACAGCACCGTCAACTTCAGTGTGTAGAACAGCGCCGAGTCGATCACGAACGTGGTTGCCCCGACAATGGCGAATTTGATCAGCTCGTGATTGCGCTCAGCCAGTGGCTGGATCACCCTGGGCAGGCGGACGATCGCGGCGTCGGTGAATGACACAACTCGCCAGTGTACGTTTTCCGGTCCAACCGTGTAAAAGCATCGGCGCAGCGGCCATGACACCATAAGCTCCGTGCCGCATACGCCGACAACCCTGCCCCAGGTCGTCATGATCGGCGGCGGGCAACTCGCTCGGATGACCCATCAGGCCGCGATCGCGCTGGGCCAGCGCCTGCGGGTACTGGCTCTGGCTGCCGACGCGCCGGCCGCCCAGGTCAGCCCGGACGTGGTGATCGGCTCGCACACCGACCTGGACGCGCTGCGCCGCGCCGCGACCGGCGCCACCGTCGTCACCTTCGACCATGAGCATGTCTCGGGCGAGCTGCTGGACACGCTGATCGCCGAGGGCGTCAATGTGGCCCCGTCGCCGCAGGCGTTGGTCTACGCCCAGGACAAGCTGGCGATGCGGCAGCGATTGACCGCGCTTGATGCGCCGGTGCCGCGCTACGCCTCGATCGGCAGCGTCGAGGAGGTGGATGCCTTCGCCGGCCGGGTGGCTGGGCCGGTGGTGATCAAGGCGGCCCGCGGCGGTTACGACGGGCGCGGGGTGGTGATGCCCGATGACCTGGCGCAGGCCCGCCGCATCGTCGACGATTATCTGGGTGCCGGCGTGCCGGTGGTGGTCGAAGAGCGGGTGGCGATGCGCCGCGAATTGGCGGCGCTGGTGGCCCGATCTCCGTTCGGCCAGGGCGCGGCCTGGCCGGTGGTGCAGACCATTCAGCGCGACGGGATCTGCCTGCTGGTGATCGCGCCGGCGCCGGACCTGTGCGACGAGTTAGCTTCGGGCGCACAGCGACTCGCGTTGCGGCTGGCCGTCGAACTCGACGTCGTCGGGGTGTTCGCCGTGGAGTTGTTCGAAACCCAAGACGGCGAGCTGCTGGTCAACGAACTCGCCATGCGGCCGCACAACTCCGGGCACTGGACCATGGATGGCGCACACACCAGTCAGTTCGAACAGCACCTGCGCGCGGTGCTGGATTACCCGCTCGGCGACACCGACCCCATCGTGCCGGTCACCGTGATGGCCAATGTGCTGGGCGCAGCCCAGCCACCTGCGATGACCATCGACGAACGGCTGCATCACCTGTTCGCGCGACTCCCCGAGGCTCGGGTGCACCTCTACGGCAAGCAGGAAGACCCGGGCCGCAAAATCGGGCATGTCAACCTGCTGGGCACGGACTCAGCGGACCCGGCGCAGTTGGCGAAGCTGCGTGAGCGAGCCGAGCAGGCGGCACACTGGTTATCGCACGCTGAGTGGCTCAACGGATAGGACATCCCATGGCGCACCCTCCCCGGATCGGCGTGATCATGGGCAGCGACAGCGACTGGCCGGTGATGGCCGACGCAGCGCACGCACTGGCCGAGTTCGACGTGCCCTACGAAGTAGGGGTGATCTCGGCGCACCGTACCCCGGCGCGGATGCTCGACTACGCGCGCAACGCCGCCGACCGCGGCCTCGAGGTGATCATCGCCGGTGCGGGCGGCGCCGCCCACCTGCCCGGCATGGTTGCCGCGGCCACGCCGCTGGCGGTGATCGGCGTGCCGGTGCCGCTGAGTCGGCTGGACGGGCTGGATTCACTGCTGTCGATCGTCCAGATGCCGGCCGGGGTCCCGGTGGCCACCGTGTCGATCGGTGGTGCCCGCAACGCGGGCCTGCTGGCAGTGCGCATCCTGGCGGCGTCGGATCGGCAGCTGCGAGCCCGGGTGGTGGCGTTCCAGGCTCAGTTGGCTGAGGCGGTCCAGGCCAAGGACGCGGCCTTGCAGCAGCGTCAGCAACAGCCACGGAGTAAAGTTACCGGCGAGTAACTCTGCGCATAGCGAGGAGACCGAGATGATCGGATGGGCCGGCAACCCGTCGTTCGATTTGTTCAAACTGCCCGAGGAGCACGACGAGTTGCGGGCGGCGATCCGGGCACTGGCCGAAAAAGAGATCGCCCCGTATGCCGCCGACGTCGACCAGCAGTCCCGCTTCCCCGAAGAGGCATTGGCGGCGTTGAACTCCTCCGGCTTCAACGCGGTGCACATCCCGGAGGCCTACGGCGGCCAGGGTGCCGACTCGGTGGCTGCCTGCATCGTCATCGAGGAAGTGGCCCGCGTCGATGCCGCCGCGTCGCTGATTCCCGCGGTGAACAAACTGGGCACCATGGGCCTGATCTTGAGCGGCTCGGAAGAACTCAAGGCTCAGGTGCTGCCGACGTTGGCGACCGAAGGGGCGCTGGCCTCGTACGCGCTGAGCGAGCGGGAGGCCGGCAGCGATGCGGCGTCGATGCGGACCCGTGCGAAACCGGCCGGGGATGACTGGATCCTCAACGGGGCCAAAGCGTGGATCACCAACGGCGGCAAGTCGACCTGGTACACCGTCATGGCGGTGACCGACCCGGATCTGGACGCCAACGGGATCTCGGCATTCATGGTGCACCGCGACGACGAAGGCTTCACCGTCGGACCCAAAGAAAAAAAGCTGGGCATCAAGGGCTCACCGACCCGGGAGTTGCACTTCGACAGTTGTCGCATCCCG
>CAZPZQ010000106.1:0-10611 GCA_964590745.1 uncultured Mycobacterium sp.
CGCTCCGAGACGACGGCCTTGAGCGCGTCGAGGTCGGGGTAGCCGTTCGGGCCGAATGGGCCCAGCGTCTGATCGGGAACCGCGCACGGCAGCGGGTTGTCCGGCGTCGGAAACACTCCGACCGCCGGCGCATACGAGCATGGTGAGCCCGGCACTACTGCGGGACCGGGGTGCTCCGGGGTGCCTTCGAGCACCGGCGGCGCCGGTGGCGGTGCGCCGTTGGGCAGCCGGGTGCCGTTGGGGTCGGGGTAGCGGAACGACGGCAGCCCGGCGTTGCGCCAGAATTCCTGCGGTTCGATACCCCGTTTCTTGAACGCGGCATCCACCCACGGCTGCAGGATCTGGTAGGGCAGCAGGTTCGCCACCATGACCTTGAAGTACGGTCCGGAGCCGACCGCTTCGGACAGGGCCGCAGTGTATTTACTGAGCAGCACCAGCACATCGGCGAGCTCGGTCTTGCGGGTGGTCAACTCGTCGCTGACCGTGCCCAACTGGCCCAGCACCTGGTTGAGTCTGGGGTTTTCGTCGATCAGGGCCGAAACCTGGGCCGATGCCGCCGATACGTTGCTGAGCAGGATGCTCAACGCTTGGCCGCGTTCGGTAAACGCGGCCAGCAACGTGTTGGCGTTGACCAGCAGCCCGTTGATCTGTTCGCTGCGATCGCCGAACACCCGGGCTACCTTGCCGGCGTTGGCCAGCAGTTGTTTGACCTGTTGGTCACGGCGGCCGATGCTGTCGGAGAACTTGGCGACGCCGTCCAGGGCGGCACTGAGGTGCGGAGCCGTTTGGTCGAATGTTTCGGACAGCTCGTTCAACGAGCGTTTGACGATGTCGATGTCCCAGTCCGTCGCCGCCCTGGTCACGTCGACGAACGCATCGTAGATCTGGTAGGGCGTGGTGGTTTGCCCAGCTGGCAGTACTCCCCTGGGGCGCAACCGGTCTGATCCGAGCGGCTCGATCTCGATGTTCTTGCGACCGAGGATGGTATCGGTGCGGATTACCGCACGGCTCGCCGTACCGATCGTCTTGCCGGGCAGTGAGAACCCGACCATCACTTTGTCACCACTGATCGCCAGCGAACGCACCTCGCCGATGTTCACCCCGGCGATCTGTACCTTGTCGCCGGTGTCGATGCCGCCGGTGTCGGTGAATTGCGCGTAATACACCGGCGCGGCGAACAGCATCGGCACACTGGTGAAGCTCTGGCCGACACCGACGACGAGCAGGGTGATCAGCACGCCCATCAGCCCGGCGCGACGACGATCGAATTCGGTCAGTGCCCTCACTGCGGGGTGCACCTCCCGGTGGGCTGCTGCAACAGCTTGACTGTGCGCACCGGACCGCCGGGCTGCAACCCGTTGAGCTTCAGCGAGACGTCGCACAAGTAGAAGTTGAAGAAGTCGCCGTAGATGCCGCCCATCCGGCCGATCGCCCGGTACGCGTCGGGCAGCTTGGCCAACATGTCGTCCAGGGTGGGCAGATCGGCGATGAGCGGACGCTGGATACCGTCGAGGTAGTCGACCGTGCTGTGCAGCAGCGGCCGGTTCTCGCCGAGCAGGTCGGCTAGCGTCCCTGCGGCGCCGCCGATATGCGCCGCCGCTGCGGCCAGCGGATCGGCCCGATGCTTCAAACCGGTGATCAACTGCTCGACGTTGTCGACGGTCCGGTCGAAGTCTTTTTGATGTTTCACGGTGGTGGCCAACACGGTGTTGAGATTGCGGATCACCGCACCGATCGCCTGATCGCGGTCGGCCAGCGTGGCGGTCAGCGCGGCGGTCTGATCCAGGATGTCGTTGATGGTGGCGCCCTGCCCCTGAAAGACGGTGATGATCGAGGAGGCGATCTGGTTGACCTTGTCCGGATCCAGCGCTTTGAAAAGCGGTCGGAATCCGCCGATCAGCGCATCGAGGTCCAAAGCCGGCTGGGTCTGGTCGATGGCGATGGTGCCGCCCGGGGCCAGCCGCCGGCCGCTGTCGCCGTGCTTGAGTTCCAGGTACCGATCGCCGATCAGGTTGAGGTAGCGGATCGACGCCGTCGTCGCCGCATCCAGTGGCAGCGAACGATCCACCCGGAAATCGACCCGCACCCGGGTGTCCGCATCGATCAGGGTGACCTTGGCGACTTTGCCGACCTCGACGCCGGCGGCCCGGACGAACTGGCCGGCCCGCAGCCCGCTGACTTTGCTGAATATCGCCGAATAGGCTGCGGTTCGGTCGAACCGCAGCTGGCCGAACACCAGCACGATGACCACGGTGAACATCAACAGCACCAGCCAGAGGATGCCGAGTTTGATTGCGGTGCCGGTGGTTTTCATGGGTTGATGGTGTTCTCCCCGTATTGCCGGCCCCAGACGTATTCGGTGAACATCGGCTGGCCGATTTCGAAGTGGTTGTAGGGCGCCACGCTGGCGCCGACGTCCATCACCAGATACGGTGCCGGCCAAAGGTCGCGGGTAACGGTCTGCCAGCACCCCGGTCGTCCGTCCGGGCCACCGCGAGCGTTGACCCGGGGCAGGTTGTCCGGGTAGACGTAGGGGTTGGGTGCGCCCGCGATCGTCCCGGCGCCCACCAAGGAAAATCCGTTGCCGCCCAGTGCCGCCGCTATCTTGGGGCCGGCTTCGTCGAAGCTGCGGACGGTGCAGAACAGTTGCGGGCTGTAGGTGTCGAGCAGATCGGCGGTGGGCACCAGATCCGCGGCCCCGCGCGCCAGATACGGCCCGGCGCGGTCGAAGATGTCTTCGCCGGTCCGGCCGGCGCCCAGCGCCGCCAGCAGCGCGGCGTCCAGATCGTGCCGCTGCTCGGTGACGGTGCGGGCGGTGACCACCGCGTTCTGCAGAAAGTCCCACAGGTCCGGCGACGCGCTGACGTAGCCGTCGGCCAGATCGGCCAGCCGCCGCATGTCGTAGCGGATCTGCGGCATCCGCGGATTCAGCCGGGCCAGAATGTCGTTGCCGTTGGACAGCGCCTCACCGAACTTACCGCCCAGCCCATCCAGCCCCTGCGCGACCGCGGACAACGTGGCGTTCAGGTCGATCGGGTCCACTTTCTCGGCGATCGAGGTGACCGTCTCGAACAGCGTGTTGAACTCGGTGGTCACCGACTTCACATCGATGACGTCCTGCGTCGAGATAGGCTTGGACGAAGGCGCGGCCGGTGTTGTCATTGCCACGTACTTGTTGCCGAACAGGGTGGCGGCTTCGATGGTGGCCACCGCATTGGCGGGGATAACCGGGATGTATCGCGGGTTGACGTCCAGCAGCAGTCGAGCAGCCGGTCGGCCGTCCCGATCGAACTCGGCAATGTCGGAGACGCGGCCGACTTCGACCCCGTTGTAGGTGACCTTCGCACCGACCTCCATCACCAGACCCGCCCGCGGCGCCACCAACGTGAGCCGGGTTTTCGGGGTGAAGTCGCCGCGAAACTGTAAATACACCAACGTCAACGCCAGGGCGCCGATGGCCAGCACCGCGATGCCCTCCAGATACAGCCACCCCGGCGAGTGTGCGCGTCTGCTCGGTTTCGGCATCGGACTACACCGTGAGGTTGAAGTTCGGGTTGACGCCGTAGAGCGCCAGCTGGGCCATCAGCACCACGACCACCACCGAGACCAGCGATACCCGCATCGACCTGCCGACCGCTTGACCGACACCGACCGGCCCGCCGCTGGCGGTGTAGCCGTAATAGCAGTGGGTGGCCATCACCACGAACCCGATGATGGCCACCTCCACCACCGACCAGCCCACGTCCTCCGGGCGCAGGAAGGTGCGAAAGTAGTGTTCGTAGGTGCCGTTCGACTGACCGTAGAACACCGTGGTGACGAGTTGCCCGGAGGTGAACGCCATGTCCAACGCCAACGCGTACAGCGGGAAGGTCACGATCAGGCCGGCGATGATGCGGGTGGACACCAAAAATGAGATCGACTTGATGGCCATGGCTTCCAGCGCGTCGATCTCCTCACTGATGCGCATCGAGCCCAGTTGCGCGGTGGCACCGGCGCCGACCGTGGCGGCCAGCGCGACGCCGGCCACGATGGGTGCTGCGACGCGGGTGTTGGCCAGGGCGGCGAAAAACCCGGTGAACGCCTCCACGCCGATGTTGCCGAGCGATGCGAAGCCCTGGATGGCGATCAGCGATCCGCCGGACAGGGTGACAAAGCCGATAATCGCCACGGTCCCACCGATGACAGCCATTGCGCCGGTACCCATGCCGATCTCGGCGACCAGGCGCAGCGTCTCGGTGCGGTAGTGGCGTAACGCCCAGCCGATCTGTCCGATGCTGGCCCGGATGAATTGGGAAAAACTTCCGGTCTGCGCCACCGACCGTGCGGCGCGGCCGCCGTAGCGCCGCAGGTTCGCCGCCGTGCGCGGGAAGCGCGCACGCAGCACGGCGACCGTTGAAGCTGTTGTCATGTCCGCCATTTCAGTGGCCCGTTCCGAATCGGACACCGATGGTGGTGAGCACGACGTTGGCGGCGAACAGCGCGATCACGCACAGCACCAGCGTCTCGTTGACCGCGATGCCGACCCCCTTGGGGCCACCCTGGGTGGTCAGGCCCCGGTAACAGCCGACCAGGCCGGCGATCAGACCGAAGATGGCCGACTTGACCACCGAGATGACCACTTCGGGCAGGCCAGTGACCAGGGTGAGGGTGCTGACGTAGGCGCCGGCCGAAACATGCTGGATGAAGACGCCGAAGACGAACCCGCCGACCAGTCCGATCGTGATCACCGCGCCGTTGAGCAGGGTGGCGACCACGGTTGCCGCGACGACCCGGGGCACCACCAGTCGGTGGATGGGGTCGATGCCGAGAACTTCCATCGCGTCGATCTCCTCGCGGATGGTGCGAGCTCCCAGGTCGGCGCAGATCGCTGTCGCGCCGGCGCCGGCGATCACCAGCACCGTGGTCAGTGGACCCAGTTGGGTGACCGCTCCCAGCGCGGCGCCGGCACCGGAGATGTCGGCGGCGCCGAATTCGGCCAGCAAGATGTTGAGCGTGAAGATAATGAGCACCGTCAGTGGGACCGCGACCGCGACGGTGGGCAGCAACGACACAGTCGTGATGAACCAGCCCTGCTGGACCGTCTCGCGCCATTGAAACCGCGGTCGCGACAGCGCTTTTCCGGTGAGCACGCACATCCGGTAGAAGCCGCCGACCGCGTCGATCGCCGGCTGAACCTGGTCGCGGTACAGCCCGGCCGCGGCATCTAGCACGGGCTGGATCTGGGCGCGGAGGTGGCCGCTGAAGACGGCGGGCATGGTCATGGCCGGTCCTCGATGCGGTCCAACCCAGCTATCAGCGCCGCGTTGGCGAATTCGATCAGGGCGTGGGCCGCTTGCTTTGCCGCCGCGGCGTCACCGGCGCAGATGGCGTCGGCCAGCCGACGATAGTCCTGCGGACGTCGGATGTCGGTACTGATCGAGGCGGTCAGCACCGGCAGCGCCGGCTCGAATGACGCCCGAAACGCGTTGTACATCAACCGAAAGACGATCGATCCGGCAGCGTCGACCACACAGTCCCAGAACGTCAGCGTGTGCCGCTGCCATTCGACCAGGTCGTCTTCGGTGTCCAGGGCGCGCAGCGAGGTGGTCAGCATGTCGGCCAGGTCGGGGCCGTGCCGTTGGGCGGCCAACTCGGCGACGTTGGGGCCGTTGCGCAACCGGGCCTCGAGAATGCTGCGCGCCACCGCGGCGTCGAGCTTGCCGTCGCGGAACAGCAGTTGCGGAAGCAGATCCAGACTGGCGTGCCGGCGGAAGTCGCGAACGGTGGTGACGCCGCCCTGCCGGACTTCGATGAGGCCGGCCGCGGAAAGCCGTTTGAGCGCTTCGCGGACGGCGGGGCGAGACACCTCGAAGAGTTCTGCCAACCGGCGTTCGCTCGGCAGTGCTTCGCCGGGCTGCAGTTCGCCGCTGATCACATCGGTAGCGATCTGCCCGAACACCTCCTCGGGGACCGAGCGGCGGGTGACCGGCTGCAACGCCATGGCGGCAGTCTGGCAGCCAGGTGGCCAGTCGTCAAGTGGCCAGACCAATTGTGCAGTCGAGTCGCCGAATATGCGGCTGTTACGCCCGGCCGAATGGATCGGCCAGCCGCACCCCTTCGATCACCCGCCCCTGGTTGAGATCTTCGGTCCACAACGTACCGCAGCGCAGTTCAGCGGCGCTGCGGACGATCATGGCGTCCCAAAACGAAAGCTGGTAACGGCTCGACAGGCTGGCCGCCGCGATGACGTCATCAGGCAGTGGCGCATGGACCCGCCATCGGGTCAGGCTTGTCAGCCGGTCGATCGCGACGGCGGGCTCGATCGTTGCCGCGACCTTGTGGGTTGCGTTGACGTAGAACTCTTGCGGAACCTGCACGCTGAGGGCCCCAGTGCGGTCCCGCCACAGCCGCTCCACGAGCGAGCGGGCGATTTCGTGTCGTTCGCCGGCCGACGCATCATAGGCATAGAGCAGGACATTGGTATCGACGAACTCCCCCATCACCGTGCGTGAAGCTGGTCCCGACACCAGGTGATTGGTCTGACCTGCAAGCCTGCCGGCCCCGTTCATCATCCGTCGCTCCAGCTCGAATACCTCGTCGTAGTCGCGCACGTCGCCGACTAGCTGCTCGAGCAAACGGGCGACCAAACTCGATACCGACATCTCATGCTGTGCGGCCAGCACTTTTGCCCGGCGCACCAGCTCCGCCGGCATGGAGAGAGTGATGTTCTTCGTCGCCATGTGATTCGGTGCAGCACTGAGACACAGGTCAACCGGACAGCAGTGCTGGCCCAGACAGTTGTGGTACCGCTTCCGGGATCAGGCGGATGCGCTGCCGGCGGGGCGGCCGACTCGTCGGCGGCGCTACCTGGACCGGCGAGGACGTCCGTACCGAGACCGACCCTCGGGCACCACGTGGTGACACACCCGATTTCGCCGAAGGCTATCGCCCCGGCCGCCGGCAACTGTCGCCGATGGCTCGGGGCTTGGGTTGGAGGTTTCGTCGTGGAGGTACGACGATCTGTTTGTCAGCACCGGGTGGACGTGCGCGGCTCGGATCAGTGATGTGCGCTGACTCGGCGCAGCAACGGTGTAACCCGGTAGTCGACCAGCTTGCGCATCACCAGGCCGGTATTGGTGCGTTCCACTCCGTCGATATCGAGGATTCGTCCGGCGACGCGGTACAGGTCGTCTGCGTCGCGCGCGACGACCCGGATGAGTAGGTCTGCCACCCCGCTGAGTCCGTGCACTTCGACGACTTCGGGTATCTCGGCAAGCGCGGCTGACACCTTGGACAGCAGGCGCTGCCTGATGGTGGTGACCACGAACGCGCTGAGCGGATAGCCGAGGAATTCCGGGTCGATCCGGCGTTCGAACGAGCCCAGTGCGTGCTCGTCCTGCCATTTGCTCAGCCGGGCTTGGACGGTATTGCGGGAGATCCCAGCGCGTTCTGCCAAGGTGACGGTCGCGGCCCGGGGGTCGGCGGCCAACGCCATCAACAGCCGCCCGTCGATCCGGTCGGCGGTGATCCTGCTTGTCATTGTGGTAAGCCTTCCCCGTCAGTGATTCGAGCAACGTGTGCATTCTGCTCAATATGGCGCTCTCGAATTGCATGATCGGTCGAAGAAATGCTGGAGTCGAGGCTAGTTCTGCACAACCTTAGCGAAGAATGCGGAGTCTGTTGCGGAGTCTGCTGCGGGGTCTGTGCAGCCTCGCTCACCGTCCGTGCTACCGCTGGAGAGCCACCATGATCCGCAGCGTCGCCGCCGTCAACTCGCCGGCCGTGTGGTCCGGAAGCCGGTCCGTGGCGCGCGGTGCGTCCGGCGATCCGCTCGAGCAGGTCGAGCAACGCGTGTTGTGGCTATCCACCGCGATAATCCACCACGCCAACCACGTGCGCCCGAATCCGACAGGCCTCAAGGTCGGCGGTCATCAGGCCTCATGCGCGTCGATCGTGTCGATCATGACCTCGCTGTGGTTCGAACATCTGCGGCCCGGGGATCGCGTCTCGGTGAAGCCGCACGCAGCGCCGGTGCTACATGCGATTAACTACCTGCTCGGCTGGCTTGATGAGCAGCACTTGACGGAACTGCGCGAATTCGGCGGACTGCAGCCATATCCGTCCCGGTCGAAAGACCCCGATCCGGTGGACTATTCCACTGGATCGGTGGGTATCGGTGCCACCGCGCCGATCTGGGGCGCGATCGCCCGCAGATACATCGATGCTGCATTCGGTCCGACCGGCAATGGCAGGCAATACTCCCTGGTCGGCGATGCCGAACTGGACGAGGGCGCGGTCTGGGAGGCCGTCATGGACGGCGCGGTGACCGAGCTCGGCGAAATCGTCTGGATCGTAGACCTCAATCGACAGTCGCTGGATCGGGTGGTTCCCCACATCGCCGCCAATCGGCTCGAAAAAATGTTCTCCGCCGCGGGCTGGCAGGTGATCACGGTGACGTTCGGTGCGCTGCTGGAACACCTTTTCTCCCGGCCGGGCGGCACAGCGCTGCGGGCCCGTATCCGTCGGATGTCCAACCCGGAATACCAACGCCTGCTGCGCTGCGCAGCAAGCGAGGTGCGCGAGCGGTTGCCCGGGAAAGGGAGCGAAGCCGGCCCGATCGCAGCGCTGATCGCCGAACTTGACGACGAAACCCTCATGTTGGCCATCCGCAACCTGGGAGGGCATGACCTGGACGCGTTGCGGGCGGCGTTCGCTCAGATCGACGACACCCGGCCCACCCTGATCATCGGCTACACCATCAAGGGCTACGGCCTGCCGATCGAAGGGCACCCGCAGAACCACTCGTCGTTGCTCAGCGTCGAACAATTCGACGCTTTGGGGCGGCGGCTGGGACGGGATCCCCAGCACCCCTGGGGCCGGTTCGCCGACGACAGTGCGGCCGGCCGACTCTGCGGCTCGCGGGCGGGCGAGCTGCGTCGCCCCGAGCCGCCGTCGGTAGCACCGCCGTCGGTACCCACGGATTTCGGTCGCACCCCGGCCGGCACCACCAGCACCCAGGCTTCTCTGGGCCGGGTTCTGCTGGACTTGAGTCGAGAGGCCCTCCCGGTGGCTCAGCGGGTGGTGACCGTCAGCCCGGACGTCAGCTCCACCACCAACCTCGCCGGATGGTTGAACAAGGTCGGTGTGTGGTCACCGAAACCACGGCACAACTGGTTCGCCGACGATGCCGAGACGATCATGCACTGGCGGGAGCGACCGACCGGTCAGCACATCGAACTGGGCATTGCTGAAACAAACCTGGTCGGGCTGCTGAGCGAGCTGGGTAGCACCTGGAGCCGGTGGGGACAACCGCTCTTGCCGATCGGGGTGCTCTACGATCCGTTCGTCGGGCGTGCGCTTGAGCCATGGTCGTTCGGGATCTACGCCGGCGGTCAATCCATCCTGGTCGGCACACCGTCGGGAGTCAGTTTGGCCGCTGAGGGAGGTGCCCACCAGTCGATCACTACCCCGTCGATCGGCCTCGAACAACCCGGGTGCGTAAGCTACGAGCCGGCGTTCGCGGTAGAGGTGGAATGGACACTGCTGGAGGCGATCTCGCGGCTGGGCCGCGCCGGCGGCAGCTCGTCTTATCTGCGGCTCTCGACTCGGCCGGTCAGACAGACACTGGCGGCCGTACCGCAGGACCCGGCGGCACGCGAGCGTCGCCGCCGACAGGTGGTCGCGGGCGGGTATCTGTTGCGCAGGGCCGCAGCCGATCCTGCGGTCACCCTGGTGGCAATGGGCGCAATGATGACGGAGGCGCTCGAGGCGGCCGACCGGCTTGGCGAGATCGGCGTAGCGGCAGACGTCGTCTGCGTGACGAGCCCGGGCCGGCTCTTCACCGCTTTGCTGGCTCGCCGCGGCTCGGCCGACGCGCCGTCGTGGATTCTTGATCAGGCGTTCCCGGTCGAACGCGCCGCGCCGATGGTCACCGTCGTAGATGGACATCCGCACGCGCTGGCTTTTCTGCCGACCATCCACCGGGTCCCGGGCGTCGCGCTGGGGGTGACCAAGTTCGGTCAGGCCGGAGCGCTCGACGATGTCTACCGCTATCACGAGATCGACACCGACGCTGTGGTTCGCGCCGCCCTCGACGTCGCACGCGGATAATCCGCCTGAGTTCTGCTGCCGCCGCGGTGTTCCGGCGCCCAGTGATGCCGGCCGGCGCCGGCGGCGGCCAGCCATACCCGAAGCCCTGTTGGATTTGACGTTTTCGGTCCGGCCGAGACAGCGAATCAGGGCCGTGGTCTCAAATTGATACGGCAGGCCGCGTCGAGGAACCTAACGTCGGTCCCACGTCAGGTTGCTGACCGTAACAGTGACCAGGAGAGGAGTGCTGAGGAGCAATGAGTCGACAGAGCATCGCGAAAGCTCATCAGAAGATCCAAGAGCTGAACTGGGATCCGAAATATCACCAGCCGGCAAAGCAGTACGGCACCGACTACAAATTCACCAAGGCGCAGAAAAAAGACCCGATGAAGCAGGTGCTGCGGTCCTACTTCCCGATGCAGGAGGAGAAGGACCACCGGGTCTACGGCGCGCAGGACGGTGCTATCCGCGGCAACATGTTCCGCGGAGTGCAGGAGCGCTGGATGGAGTGGCAGAAGCTGTTCCTGTCCATCATTCCGCTGC
>CAZPZQ010000107.1:0-10582 GCA_964590745.1 uncultured Mycobacterium sp.
CAAGGAGGTCAAAGAGGACCGCCGGGAGCGTATCGAGGCCTACGCCGCCGGCCGCGGCGGTGCGGCGCAGTTCGTCAGCGGCCGGCTCCAATGGGACGTGCCCTGCGATATCGCGCTGCCCAGCGCCACGCAGAACGAACTCGATGGCGACGACGCCATTCGACTGATCAAAGGCGGCTGCCGTATCGTCGCTGAAGGCGCGAACATGCCGTGCACCCCGGACGCGGTCAAGCGGTTCGGCGAAGCGCGGGTGGTGTTCGCCCCGGGGAAAGCCGCCAACGCCGGCGGAGTCGCCACCAGCGCACTGGAAATGCAGCAGAACGCCTCACGCGACTCGTGGTCGTTCGCCTACACCGAGCAGCGTCTGGCCGCCATCATGCACGGCATTCACCAACGCTGCCTGGACACCGCCGAAGAATACGGCGTCCCCGGCAATTACGTGGTCGGCGCCAACATCTCGGGTTTCACCCAGGTCGCCGACGCAATGCTCGCCCTCGGTTTGATCTGAGCCGGCTGCGGTGCGTCTTTGACTCTGCGTTGACCACGCGGTCTTCTCGCACTTTCGTCTGGTGACCGCAGAGCCAACGCTCCCACGGACTACGAAGTCAGGACGACGGCCAAGCGCGTAGGTCCTGGGTTATCTTCCGGGGGTAGCTGGTCAACCTGGGTCACGGTTCTTACTTCCCGCTCCGGCTACCAGTTAGCGGCGCTGATGGCTTGCGGGCTCCAGCCGCGCGGGCTGCTTGATCCATCCAGGAACCAGTCCCAGCACACGAACCCGCCGCCTGCGGTGTAGGCACCATGACAGGTGATGGGCATCCCAGTCCTGCATCCGTGCCGCCATCGCCGTCACATCCTGGACGGCGCCGTCCCGGTCGGTGCCGTCGCGAATCCGGCAAGCACGCTGCCAACCCCGCGGCACTGCGCCGCCAACTGGTGCAGCCCGACGGTCAGAACCTGCAGTCGGTGCCCATCACCTGTCATGGTGCGCGACTCTAGTCCGTTGGCGGCATCGGATCAGTTCATCTCATCGGCGAATTGACGCTCGGTTGGACGACAGCGCCGACAACCCTCTGACCTGCGCAAACCCGGTGGAGCTAAGGGGATTCGAACCCCTGACCTACTCGATGCGAACGAGTCGCGCTACCAACTGCGCCATAGCCCCTAGCCGCTAGCAGGCTACCAGCCGACAACCGGCCGCCAGAAACCCAAGCCGGGGTGCGCACTCACTGCCCGGCCGCGCGCGGCAGGTGATGACGCCAGTCGTAGTCGCGGGCGAACGCGGTGTACCCCAGGTGCTCGAATGCCGGATCCTCGTCATCGATCTCGAGCACCGCGGCACCGGGCCGGCGCAACCGGGACGGCACCACGTCGAACTCACGCTCGTGGATGTTGTCCACCCCCCGTCGCGAACGGGCCATCCGCTGCATGCGGCGGGTGCGAACCTGTTCTTCGATGCGGGTCTGTCGACGCAGGTAGGCCAGGTAGAGCACTGTCACACCGGTGGTGATGCCGCAGAACCACCACGCGCTTGACGCCACCGTGAACGCCATCGCGGCCGACCCCACCAAGATCAGAGCCATGGTCATCAACACCCGCTTGCGGAAGGTGTATTTGCGGGCAGTGACGGCGGCGGCGGCCGAAAGCTCCTGGCGACGCCGCCGTGCGGCCATCGGAGTCGAAACAGCCGATGACGCCGTGGCCGCCGGCTCCTCTTCGGCTTCCAGCCCCGATGTGTCCTCGACGTACTCGTATTCACCGGCACCTTCACCGGCATCATCGACGTCACCCGAGGCGCCGGAATCGCCGGAATCGTCGGCCGGCTCGGCGTCATCGTCGTCGGTCCGGCACTCAGCATCCGCATCGTCGCCGGGAACTTCGTCGGGCTGCGGCTCACTAACGCCGCTAGGCGACTCCGGTTCCGCCGCCTGCACATCGGCCACCGGCAGTTCTCCGGAACTCTCGTCGACGACGTCCACATCCAGGTAGTCGGGCTCAGCCCGCTCGCCGGCCGTGGCGACGATCACCGCCGTTCCGCTCCCGGCGGAGCAGTCCTCGCCGGGTTCTTCGAACGCGTCGACGGCGGGCTGCCAGTGTGGATCGCTGCGGTGACCGGCCGCCGGCCCGCCGCGTTTGAGCAGCCGCGCGCTGGCACCGCTGGTGAGCACTCGGGTGGCCAGCGCGATGTCGCTGGTGCGGCGCACCGCATCGCGCTTGTTGATCAACATCGGCACCAAAACGAACAGCCAGAGCACCACAAGGGAGATCCAAAGCAACGATTGCGGGATGCTGGGCATGGTGACCTGCTCCTTTCCCAGCCAAGGCTAGGCGTGTGACCCGCGCGGCCATTGAATGACGCGCCGAGACAATTACATATTTGTAATTTACCCTTTGACCTCAATTGTCACAACTACCACATTGGTAACAAACGTCAGGCCCAGCTTGCCCGGCCTTCCCGAATCAGCGTCGACGTCACCGATCCGGCGATGTCCTCAACGGTCAAAGCCACCAGCAAATGATCTCGCCAGGCGCCGTCGACGTCGAGGTAGCGCCGCAACAGACCCTCTTCGCGAAAACCGACCTTGACCAGGACAGCGCGGCTCGCGGTGTTCTCCGGACGCACGGTCGCCTCCACGCGATGCAGCTTGACCGGGCCGAAGCAGTGATCGAGCCCCAACGCCAATGCGCCGGTGGCCACCCCCTTGCCCGTCGCCGAACTCGACACCCAGTAGCCGATCCAGGCCGACCGCAACGCGCCGTGGGTGACGTTGCCGATGGTCAGCTGACCGCAAAACCGCCCGTCCAGTTCGATCGCGAACGGCAACATCCGGCCCCGACGTGCCTCGGAACGCAGGCTGGAACACACCGCCGGCCAGGCGGCCGGGGTGTGGCGGACCACCCAATCGGCATCGGCGCTGGGCTCCCACGGCTCCAGGTGAACCCGGTCCACCAGCCGGATCCGGCTCCACTGCGCAGCGTCCCGCATCCGCACCGGCCGCAGCCGGATCACCCCCGCCCCGACCCGCAACGGCCCCAGCACGCTCGGCCAGCCGGGGTGCTGAGTGCTGCTGATCCGCCAGAAGTTCACCAGCGCTGCCGCCTGGGTTCAGCCGCGCTGGGCCAGGAAAGCCACGTCGACCGTCTCGCCGGTGTCGATCTGTTCAACCGCCTCGGGCACCACCACCAGGCAGTTGGCCTCGGCCAGGGTGGCCAGCAGATGCGACGAGGACTCCTGGCCACCGCCCAACGCCTGGACCAGGTACTCATCGGTGTCCTGGTCCCGCAGCAGCTGGCCGCGCAGAAAGCCCTTGCGGCCGGACACCGACCTGATCGGCGCCAGGGCCCGGGCCCGCACCATCCGGCGCATCGGCTCGCGCTTGCCCAGCGACAGCCGGATCAGCGGCCGCACCATCACCTCGAAGATCAACAACGCGCTCACCGGATTGGCCGGCAGCAGAAACGTCGGCACGCCTTCTGCGCCCAGCTGACCGAAACCCTGAACCGAGCCCGGGTGCATCGCGATACGGGTGACTTCCAGGTCGCCCAGATCGGACAACCCGCTACGAACCTGCTCGGCCACCGCACCGCCGACCCCGCCGGCGATCACCACTACTTCGGCCCGGTTCAGTTGTCCGGCAACGATTTCGCCCAGCTCTTTGGGATCGCTGCTGACGATGCCGACCCGGTTCACCTCCGCGCCCGCGTCACGGCCGGCCGCGGCCAGCGCGTAGGAGTTGACGTCGTACACCTGTCCGTTGCCCGGCGTGCGCGAGACATCGACCAGCTCGGCCCCCACCGACAACACCGACAGCCGCGGACGGGGATGCACCAGAACCCGTTCCCGTCCGACCGCGGCCAACAGCCCGACCTGAGCGGCCCCGACGATCGTCCCGGCCCGAACGGCCACGTCACCCGGGCGGACATCGTCGCCGGTGCGGCGCACGTAGGCACCGGAGCGCACCCCGCGCAACACCTGCACCCGGGACTGGCCGCCGTCGGTCCAGCGCAGCGGTAGTACCGCGTCGGCCAGCGTCGGCAGCGGCGCCCCGGTCTGGATCCGGGTGGCCATCCGCGGCTGCAGCCGGGTGGGTGTGCGGGCCCCCGCCTCGATGGTGCCCAGCACCGGAAGGCTCACGGTCGGGCCTGAGCTCTCCGGACCGCCGGGCTCGCCGCCGGCATCGCCGACGTCGACGCCGCGCACCGCGTAGCCGTCGATCGCGGCCTGGTCGAACCCGGGCATCGGGTGTTCGGCGATCACGTCCTCGCCGCCCACCAGGCCCAGCGCCTCGGCGATGGCCACCCGCACCGGCCGCGGCGCCACCGCGGCCGCCGACACCCGGGCCTGCTGCTCCTCAACCGAACGCACAGCGCGCCTTTCTCCGTCGAGCTCCGGTCGCAATCCGATCCCGCGGCCAGCTCTGGCCACCAGGCTGACGTTAGTCGGTCGCTAGTCGGGCTCCAGTCCCAGTCGAGCCACCAGCCAGCGTCGCAAGTCCGGGCCGTAGTCATCACGGTCCAACGCAAAGTCAACCGCAGCCTTGAGATAGCCGCCTGGATTTCCCAAGTCGTGTCGCGACCCGCGATGCACCACCACGTGCACCGGGTGACCCTCCTTGATCAACACCGCAACGGCATCGGTGAGCTGCACTTCCCCGCCGGCGCCCGGGTCGACGCGGCGCAGCGCATCAAAGATGGCGCGGTCCAGCACATACCGCCCGGCCGCCGCGAGCAGCGACGGCGCGGCTTCGGGCTTCGGCTTCTCGACCATGCCGTTGACCTTGAGCACGTCGGGACTGTCCGCATCGGGCACCGGCTCCGCATCGAACACCCCGTAAGCGCTGACCTCGTCCGGGGCGACCTCGATGGCGCACAGCACCGTGCCACCCTGACGCGCCCGCACCTTCGACATCGTTTCCAGCACCCCGGTCGGCAACACCAAGTCGTCGGGCAACAGCACGGCGACGGCGTCGTCGTCGGCGGACAACCGAGGTTCCACACAGCTGATCGCGTGCCCGAGTCCCAGCGGCTCGGCCTGCACCACCGACTCCACTTTGATCAGCCTGGGGGCACGCCGCACCTTCGCCAGCATGGCCTTCTTGCCGCGCGCTTTCAGCGTGCCCTCCAGCACCAGATCTTCGACGAAATGCGCGACGACGCCGTCCTTGCCTTCCGAGGTGACAATGATCAGGCGCTCGGCACCCGCCTCGGCGGCCTCGGCGGCGACCAGTTCGATCCCGGGGGTGTCCACGACGGGCAGAAGTTCCTTGGGCACCGTCTTGGTAGCGGGCAAAAACCGGGTGCCCAAACCCGCTGCGGGCACGATCGCGGTGCGCGGAATCGGAACCTGTGACTCCCGTGATTTAGGCATCTTTGACACGATAACCGCAGCAGCCCGCCGATCCTGCCTGGCGGGCGCCGCGCCGGTACTGAAATCGTGGACGCCATGGTGGAAACCGCGACAGCGGCAGTCAAGGCCGCGCTGCGCCGACGATTCCTGGCCGGCCGCCGTGCGGTCGCCCCGGATATCCGCGCGAACGAGGCGGCTGCCCTTCAGGAACACCTCGGCGAGTTGGCCGTTGCCGGTAGCACGGTCTGCGCGTATGTGCCGATCGGCACCGAGCCCGGGTCGACGGCGATGCTGGACGGATTGCTGCGCCGCGGTGTGCGGGTGTTGCTGCCGGTCGCCCGCACCGCCCGCGCGCCTGCTGGCGAGCAGACGCCGTTGCCGCTGGGGTGGGGCGAATATCGGCCGGGTGGCCTGGCCACCGCTCGGTTCGGCCTGCTTGAACCGGCGCAGCCGTGGCTGCCGGCAGATGCGCTGGCCGACGCGGCGGTCGTGATCGTTCCTGCGCTGGCCGTCGACCGGCGCGGCATCCGGCTGGGTCGCGGCGCCGGGTTCTACGATCGCAGCCTGCCGCTGCGCGGACCGAACGCTCAACTGATCGCGATGGTCCGGGATGCCGAGCTGGTCGACGAATTGCCCGCCGAACCCCACGACGTGCCGATGACCCATGCGGTCACCCCGCGGCGCGGTGTGATCCTGCTGGGATCGCGATCACCGGAATGACCGCGACCAAATAGCGGTTCTAGCACTTAGCGCGGTAGAGTGCTAACCCGACGGAACAGATTGATGGAGGTTTCCGTGCCGACTTATAGCTATGCATGCACCGAGTGCGACGACCGCTTCGACGTAGTGCAGGCGTTCACCGATGACGCGCTGACCACCTGTGAGCGGTGCTCGGGCCGGCTGCGCAAGCTGTTCAGCCCGGTCGGCGTGGTGTTCAAGGGCAGCGGTTTCTACCACAACGACAGCCGGGCCGGGGCTAAGGCGGCCACCAACGGTCACGCCAAGGCCGAAACGCCGAGCAGTTCGGAGGCCGGGCCGAAAACCAACTCGGCAGATAAATCCGGTTCGGCGGACAAGGCGTCAGCAAACCAGGGCGACAAGGGCAGCAAGGCGGCCACCGCAGCTGCCACATCCAGCAGCACATCCAGTTAGCCGGCTATCCACAGCCCTTGCTCCGGGGCGACGGCGCGCAGCCGGCACACTGCCTACGGTGACCGCATGGCGACATCGTTGAATCCGACGCTGGTAGCCCGGGTTATTCGGTCGGTGCATGCGGACTGGACTCGCACCGTACGGGCGCGTCGTGTTGCCGCGAGCGGATTGGTGGTGCTGGCCGGTGTTGCCGCGATCCGGTCGAACCCCGCGGGCGATCAGACCGAGGTCGTGGTCGCCACCCGGGATATCAAGCCCGGCGCAGACTTGACCGTTGACAATGTAGCGGTCGAGCGGCGCTCGGCCACAACGGTTCCGGACGGGGCGTCAGCTGACCTGAGCCGGGTGCTGGGCGCAACGCTGGCCGGGCCGGCGCGCCGCGGTGAAATGTTGACCGACGTACGGCTGCTGGGAAAGCGGCTGGCCGAAGCGACGGCCGGCGCCGGAGCCCGCATCGTGGGGGTGC
Source organism: uncultured Mycobacterium sp. (assembly GCA_964590745.1). GTDB lineage: Bacteria > Actinomycetota > Actinomycetes > Mycobacteriales > Mycobacteriaceae > Mycobacterium. The sequence continues at coordinate 6,966 of CAZPZQ010000107.1, forward strand.
ATCCGGCCGATAACGCTCTGGTCGATCTGGTGCATCCCGGCGATGTCGTCGACATCGTCGCGGCCGCGGATGCCGACTCCGCCGGCCCGCCCCGGATTCTCGCCGCCGGCGGCACCGTGGTGCTGGTCTCCGATAAACAGAACGGCACCGCCGACGACCGGGTCGTGCTGGTAGCATTGCCGGCCACCGCTGCCACGACGGTAGCCGGCGCCGCGCTGGTTCAGACGGTGACGCTCACCCTGCACTGAATCTGTGGGCCGCCCTAGGCTTGGTGGGCGCCGACCGGTTGCGGGCTGGCACAGAACTTGCACTTGCGCGCGGCCTCGGCGATTTCCGACTTGCATTCCGGGCATGTTTTGGTCGCCGGTTCATCGCCGAAAACTGTTTTCCCGCGCAGCTTTTGGACGTGCTTGTACGGCAAGACGATGAAGAGGTAGACCGTTGCCATGAACACAAGGAAGTAGATGATCGCCGAGATGAACTGGCCGATGTCGAGGAAGGTCGCCGTATTCCCCGGCTCACCGAGTTGCCAACCCAGGCCGATGGTGTCGCTTCCCGGCTGTGCCCGCGCCACCAGCGGATTGATCACAGTTTTGGTGAAGGCTTCGACCAAGTTGGAGAACGCCAGTGCCACTACCAAACCGATGGCGACGGTGATGACGTCGTCGCGCATCAGAAAATTCTTGAACCCCTTGACCACGCGAACACCCCTTTCGGCCGCAATCTGGCTCGGCGATACCGCCAACCGAAACGGTAATGTGCGAACTGCGTCATCGCAGACAAATTGATGAAGTCGACGCTCAAACGTGATGGGGCGGCACGTTTTCCCGGAGCCACTCGTCGTGCTCGTCGGTGTCGCCGGCGTCCGCCGGGTCAGACCGGTCAGCGAACTCGGTCATATCTCCAGGCTGGAAAGCTCACCGATGATGTGCGCCGCCAACGGATTCAACGTCGCCATGCCGTCGCGCACCGCGTAGCGAGAGTCGGCCAGGTTCACCACCAATGTGCTCCCGGATATCCCGGCCAGACCGCGCGACAGACCGGCATCGATAATGCCGGCGGCCAGCCCCGAAGCGCGCAGCGCTTCGGAAATGCCGAGTATCTCGCGATCCAGAATGTCGCGGGTGGCTTCCGGGGTCACGTCGCGCGGTGTCACTCCGGTGCCACCTACCGAGACCACCAGGTCCACGCCGCCGATCACCGCCGTGTTCAGCGCGTTGCGGATCTCCACCACGTCGGCTGCGACAGCCACCACCCCGTCGACGACGAACCCGCCTTCGGCGAGCAACTCGGTGACCAGTGGACCGCTGTGGTCTTCGTCGCCGTGCGCCGTGCGGTCGTCGACCACGACGACGAGCGCCCGGCCAACCAACTCCGGAGGCTGTTCCATGGCTGCAACGGTATATCCGGGCGCCGACCGCGGTGTGACAACGCGCGTCACTGTTGTGCCTTGCCCAGAGTGACCTCTGCGGTCTTGCTGGCGCCGGAGGGGTCCAGGTAGGTCAGGGTCACCCGGTCGCCGGGAGCCCTGGACCGCACCGCCGCCACCAGCGCGTCGGCGCTGCCGATCGGTCGTTTATCGAACGCCGTCACGGTGGCCCCATCGGGCAGGCCCGCCTTCGATGCCGCTTCGCCGGGCACCACCTCGACGACTTTGGCGCCGCGCGAAGTGCGGTCGCTCATGACCCGGACCCCCAGCGATGCATGCGTCGCGGTGTGGTCCGGCGAGTTGATGAGTTCGTCGGCGATGCGCTTGGCCTGGTCGACCGGGATGGCAAAACCGAGGCCGATCGATCCGCCTTGCACGTCGACCGAGTCACTGCCGAGCGTGGCGATGGCCGAGTTGATGCCGACCAGGTCGCCGTTCATGTTGACCAGGGCGCCGCCGGAGTTACCCGGGTTGATAGCGGCGTCGGTTTGGATGGCGTCGAGCACGGTGTTTTGATTACCCGCCTCGCCGCTCGCTGACACCGGTCGGTTCAACGCGCTGACGATGCCTGTGGTCACCGTGCCTTCCAAACCCAGCGGCGACCCGACCGCCACTACTTCCTGGCCGACCCGCAAATCGGCGGATGAGCCGAGCGTGATCGGGGTCAGATCGGAAATACCCTGAACGCGGACGACGGCGATGTCGCTGGCCGGATCGGTTCCGACAACGGTGAATGAGGTGGTCCGTCCGTCGGCGAACGTCACCATGGTTCGCGGCCCGGGACCGGGCACGCTGTCCGCCTTGGCGGCCGCGGCGACCACGTGGTTGTTGGTCAGAATCATCCCGTCGGTGGACAAGATGATGCCCGATCCCTCCTCGGATTGCCGACCCAGATCGGTTTCCAGCATCACCACGCTGGGCACCACCTTGGCGGCGACTTTTTCCACCGATCCCTCCGGCAGGTTGGCCGCGGCAGGAAGACTCGGCGCTTGACTGCCCGGTGCGGTCGCGGCACCGGCGCTGGTCGCTTGTCGATCCGGGTGGGCCAGCGAAACCACCGTCCCGCCGATACCGCCCGACACCAACGCGATTGCCACCGCGCCGGCCAGCAGGGCTCCGGTTCGTGGACTTTTCGGCGACGCCGGGCCGGTGCCTCGGGAACCGGCCGAAGCTACGCCGTACGGATCATAGTGCTGGTACGGGGATTGCTGAGCGTAACGCCAGTCGTACGGGTACGGGTAAGGCTGCTGAGCGCTCTGGTGCGGATAGCCCCCACCGCCGCCCCGCTGCTCCGGTGTCATTCCGGCAGCAGCGGTCGGGGCCGGATGCTCCGGCTGCCTAGGCGGTGGCGAATACCCCGGGTGGTGCGTCATATCGCAGAACTACTCTTTCTCGTTATCGCAAGATGTGACCGGCGCAACGGATTGCGGCGTTCACCACCCTGCCCGTGTGGACTGAGAATCACCTGTGACAGCGTTCGACGCGCTGGCAGGCTTCGGTTCATCGCGGACTGCCGTGCCGTTGACGCTGGTGTCGACCGCCGGTGCGGGTGTACCAACGGGCACCGGGCTGCCGGGCAGTTGCACCCGGATCGTCGTCCCCGGTGGTTGCCCTCCCGGCACGGTGTCTTCGATGTTGATCGTGCCTCCGTGTTTCAGCACAACCTGTTTGACAATCGCCAGCCCCAAACCCGACCCGGGCATCGCGCGGGCGGATGTCGACCGGAAGAACCGCTCGAACACCAGATGCCGTTCATGCGGTGAAATGCCCGGACCTTGGTCGGATACCACCAACTCGACGTGGGATGGATCCGTTTGGGTCATCCGCAGACCGACCCGGCCACCCGCGGGACTCCACTTGGCCGCGTTGTCGAGCAGGTTCAGCACCGCGCGGGATAGGCCTGCGACGTCTCCGTGCACGTGCCAGGGAACCGTTTCGATGTCGAATTCGATGTCGCTGCGGCGCCGTCGCACCCGTTCCATGCTGCGGTCGATGACTTCGGACATGTCCACCTGCTCGAACACCACCTCGCGCTGATCATCGCGGGTCAGGTCCACCAAATCGCCCACCAGGGTGGATAGTTCTTCGATCTGAGCGATGACATCGGCGCGCAAATCGGCCACCTCCTGCTCCGGCAACGGCGGTGCATCCGGCGCGGCCGACGCCATCAGCAACTCCACGTTGGTGC